>BPHE01000006.1 GCA_026003395.1 Vicingaceae bacterium | reverse complement strand
GCTTCAACACGTTTTCCGGGTAAACCTTTGGTAAAAATTGGTAACAAAACCATGATTGAAAGGGTTTATTCCCGGGCAATAATGGCAGATTGCTTTGATCATGTTTTGGTAGCCACCGATGATCAAAGGATTTTCCAACATGTGAACTCTTTTGGAGGGAATGTTTTGTTGACATCCGGAATGCACGAAACAGGCACCGACAGATGTATAGAAGCCCTTGAATTGTATGAAAGCCAAAAAGGAACGACTCCCGATGTGATAGTGAATATTCAAGGCGATGAACCTTTTGTAGAACCGGAAGTATTAAAGTCATTGGTGCAAGTTTTTCAGCTTGAGAATACTGTACAGATAGCCACTTTGGCAACAAAGTTTTCTAACATTGAAGATATTCAAAATCCCAACAGAATCAAAATAGTTTGCGATTTATACCAAAATGCCCTTTATTTTAGCAGAAGTGTCATACCTTTTCCTTTTAAATCAAATGAACTATCAAATTATTTGAAACATATCGGTGTATATGCATTCAAAAGTGATATTCTAAAAAAAATTAAAGAATTGAAACCAACATTATTGGAAAAAATCGAAAGTTTAGAACAATTGAGATGGATGCAAAACGGCTTGAAAATAAAAGTTGTATTTACTGAATACAATTCAATCAACATCGATACGCCCGAAGATCTGGAAAATATCTTAAATGTGTATAAAGATCAATTAAACGATTAATTTTTTTAATCAAGTTTAATTCATCAATAATTTTAAAAAAAGTAATTTTACCATCGTAACAGCAAAAAAATGTTTGAAATAAACATACATATCCTGCAAATAATCAAAGAATTATTGTTTGAAAAAGAGTGTTTGATAATACCGGGTTGGGGAGGATTCATTAAAAATAGTGCGTCCGCACATTATGACAAATTTTCGTCTCTCTTATTTCCTCCTTCTGAAAATATTATTTTCAATCCTGAATTAAAGCATCAAGATGGCTTTTTGGTATTACAAATAGCACAGAAACTAAATTTGACTTATGAACAAGCCGGAAGATTGTTGAAGGATCAAATTGAGGAGTGGAATAAGATAATCAACACATACCATCGTTTGAGTTTTGACGGAATTGGCACATTCTTTAAAACCATCAATGGGACGGTGATTTTCGAACAAGACAAGCATTTTAATTATTCTAAAAGATATTTTGGCCTGACACCCGTACAGATGACTCCTGTTTTTCAAAAAACACCCATATTGGAATTAAATAATTACCGTCAAAACATCAAAAAAAATCAAACTGCCAACACAAAAATTTGGCGAATCGCCATTCGATCGGCTGCTTCTGTTTTGCTTTTGGCCACTATTTATCTTACATCCAAATATGTTCCAAAAGAATATGTTTATCAAGCTTCACTTCAGTTGAAAAATATAGTGTTCAAAGAAAAAGTTAAGTATAAGCCAAATCACTTAATCTCAAGCAAAATATCAAACAATCATCATCTCAAAGAAGAAAATGAGTCCTTGCAGATATTCTCCATGAATAAAACTAAACATGATGTCAATGAAGGAAAAACAGATGCTGAGGTAAATAAATTTGAAAATAATGAAAATAAACAATCAACGAAATATTATGTTGTTGCCGGCACCTTCAATTCCCAAAAAAATGCTTTGGGGTTAGAAAATAAATTGAAGAAATCAGGATATTCGTCTTTGGTTATAGAGAGGAAAGGTAAATATACTGTTGCCTATAAAGAATTTAATGATAAGAACAAGGCAATGCAATATCTTTTGCAAGAAATCAGGCCCAAACACCCACAAGCATGGATTTTAACATATGAAAAAAATTAATTTGAAAAATCTCTACTGTAGATAATATGAGAGCAAAAAAAGCATCGGAAAGTTTAGCCATTATGACAGAAGTAGTATTACCCAACGATACCAATACATTGGGAAATTTGATGGGAGGACGTTTGCTGCATTGGATGGACATATGTGCGGCTATTTCGGCTCATCGTCATTGTGGCAGGGTGGTTGTTACTGCCTCGGTGAACAATGTGAGCTTCAACAGACCTATCAAGTTGGGAGACATTGTAACACTCGAAGCGAAAGTTTCACGGGCATTTAATTCTTCCATGGAAGTAATCATCGATGTATATGTTGAGGACTATCACAAAAACGTAAAATCTAAATGTAATTCGGCCATCTATACTTTTGTTGCTGTAGATCAACTGGGAAATCCTATTGAAGTTCCCGAATTAATCCCCGAAACAGAAGAAGAAAAAGCCCGTTTTGATGCAGCATTGCGAAGGAAACAATTGAGCTTGATTCTTGCCGGCAAAATGAAACCCGAGGAAGCATCAGAGCTTAAAGCTTTATTTTTTAAAAATGCAAAATAATTTATAATTTAAAAGTATGAGTGCTTATTATTTATTGTTATCGGTTCACAGCATATTACGCTGGTTGATTTTGTTTTTGTTGATAATCGTGATCGTAAGATCCATATTTAAATTAAACAAGGATAAAATTTTTGACAAAAACGACAATCAATTTTCATTGTTTTTGATGATTGCTGCCCATTTACAATTATTGGTAGGAATTGTGCTTTTTTTCACCAGTCCTAACATACAATTTTACATGACAGATATTGCCATGGCCATGAAAGAAAAATCGATGAGATTTTTTTTGGTAGAACACACAATTGCCATGATTCTGGGCATTACTTTCATTACCGCAGGAAGGATAGCTGTAAAAAAAGAAACAATAGACAGGAAGAAATTCAGACATTTATTGTTTTATAACTCAATGGCATTAATCCTCATAATTTGGGCCATACCTTGGCCTTTTCGTGACGCAATTGCAAGACCCTGGATTTAACATATGAAATTTCAAGTTGACAATCAAATCAAGGAAGAAAAAATTGTGATCGTGGGTATTGTTACCCCCGGTCAAAACGAAGAAAAAACACAAGAATACCTCAACGAACTGGAATTTTTGGCATTAACTGCAGGGGGCAAAGTGGTAAAACGCTTTATCCAAAAATTGCCACATCCCGACCCTTCAACATTTGTAGGTAAGGGAAAATTGGAAGAAATTAAAAATTTTGTTGAAGAATATAAACCCGATGCGGTAATTTTCGACGATGAACTAACACCTTCACAACAAAGAAATATAGAAAAAGCTCTGGGGATAAAAATTTTGGATCGGACATTGTTGATTCTCGATATTTTTGCGCAAAGAGCAAGAACTGCTTATGCGAAAACACAGGTTGAACTTGCCCAATATCAATATCTTTTACCGCGTTTAAAAAGAATGTGGACACATCTTGAACGTCAAAAAGGTGGTATCGGGTTACGCGGTCCCGGTGAATCACAACTTGAAATGGACCGTAGGATCATTTTAGACAAAATTGCCTTGTTAAAAAAACGGCTGGAAAAAATTGACAGGCAAAAATCCACACAACGAAAACACCGTGAAGAGTTGATACGTGCCGCCCTGGTGGGTTACACAAATGTAGGAAAATCTACGTTGATGAACCTGTTGACTAAAGCTGATGTTTTTGCCGAAAATAAGCTTTTTGCCACATTGGATACTACTATTAGAAAAGTTGTTATAGGAAATTTGCCATTTCTTTTGACCGATACCGTTGGTTTTATCCGTAAATTGCCCACACATTTGGTTGAATCGTTTAAATCAACACTCGATGAGGTGAGGGAAGCAGATATTCTATTGCATGTCATAGATATATCTCATCCAAACTGGCAAGAACAATATGAGGTAGTAAATCAAACTTTAAAAGAAATTGGCGTAGGGGAAAAACCACAAATTTTAATTTTCAATAAAATTGATCAATTTCGACCACATCATCAAAACTTGACGGATATACGCGAACGTGAAGATATGCCTGAGGAATTAAATGAATGGCAGAACTTCTGGTATCAAAAAACCGGAGGTAACAGTATTTTTATTTCAGCTGCTAAAAAAATACATATAGAAGAACTCCGTGAACTTTTATATAAACGAATAAAAGATCTGCATTTGAAAATATATCCACATCGGTTGCTCTATTAAAAGGAATCTCTTAGGATGATTGAGATCCAACATCTTTTGTGTGAAAGATAATTTTAAATGGATAAAAAATTCTGTTCAATTATTAAAATTTCATTGAGACGCCCACGGTAAAATATCCAAAGGTCGCATAACCGGTTTCTAAAAACACTCCTATATTATTGCTGAAATAATAACGAAGCCCCAAATAACTTCTGAAAACGGCATTGATTCTGGAGTGATTGTCCAGTTTTTCTTTTCTTTCATAAATCCCTTTTTTACTGTTGTATTGATACCAGATATCATGCTCATTCCAGCTATAAAATAACATTCCGGAACCAAGCCCCCAATAAAAATCAAAATTGTCAAAAGAATTGGCTTCATCTACATCTAGTTGTTGCAATAGGTTGATCAAATGAAATTCTGCAATGAAAGCGAACAATGTATAATTATATTTATCCTCGTAAATATCTGTACCAAAAATATGATCATACTCCGATACATATTTTCTTCCATGATATCCCAATACACCGCCAATACTGATAAAATCATGAAGGCCATATTGATACCCTAAACTAATGGCGGGAAAAGTAAGGTGGGAATAATTTCTGTATATATTTGAATAATATGAGTATCCAAAATTATATGCTACAGGAGAAATCCCGATATTTATCGTACTGTTTCCTTTTTCATACCCATTTTGGGCTGTTGCAGAATTGATTAAAAAAATGCAACAAAATATCCAGGATAATTTTTTCATAAGTAAAAATTTTTACAAATCTATGTATAATTTTTTTTCGATAATGAAAAATTATCAAGGTTCGAAATAAACCTTGCATCCGTTTGTACAATTGGCATTGGGTCCTGTGCCGTTATTGACAAAGGTATTATTACTTTCAACTCCTGCTACAGTGTTTTGAACCGACCCGTTTGTAAATAATTGTGCAGTGTTTTGCACATAAATTCCATAACTGTTTGCATTGGAAATCGTGCAGTTATCCAATTCAAGGCGACCTTTTACAATGATATTGGAATATTCAAAGTACCAGTATTGTCCACCATCCGAAACATTCACATATTTAAATTTATTGTTTGGATTATTGGATGCAATTTCAATACCTCCCCAAAATGCCACAGTAGAATATCTCCCTTTGAGGGTTATAGGATTGGTCGATGTTCCAATAGCCGTGATCGAACCGGTAGTGTTTATTCTAAATTGAGCATTGGCTTCGAACATCACTGTGGCTCCTGCATCTATGGTCAAGTTTGAGCTGACAGTGATATTTCCGGCACATAAAAACGGGATATTAGTTTTTTTCCACGTTTGAACAGTATTGACAGTTCCATTTCTAACTTCAATAAAACCATTGGCATTACTGGAGTTTTGGTTGTAATCAGAAGCAATGTCCAATTTACCGGCTTGATTTGCGGGAACACTTATCGGAATGTCATTATTTGCAAATTTATTATTGCTAAAGTTGCTAATCTGTGAATTATCATCAAAATATAAACCTGTGTTTTGGTGATTACTGATAGTAGAGTTGGAAATAGACAAACTTGCATTTTGACCTACATACAATCCTGCGTATTCATAATACCAATAAGAACCGGCATCTTTAACAGTCACAAAATTTAAAACATTGTTCGGATTATTTGAGAAAATGGCAAGTCCTCGCCAAAAACCGGGAGTTTCTGCTTCTCCTTTAAAAATAATAGGTTCTGAACTTGTCCCAACAGCGTTGATATAACCCGTAGAAGTTATCCTGATATCTGCATCTGCACAAAATGTTATTGTGGCACCTGCCGGAATGGTTAACCCTGCCGATACGTTTATTTTATCGCACACTTTAATGTTTTTCGCCGTTAATACCGTGTTGCTTGTTATATCCCCAAGAATGTAAGGATCAGAAGGATTTGAAGTACCGGGGCTTGAGGAAGGGTATATGCAACTACCATCATCTCTTTTGGCATCCGGATCATAATTTGTTGCAGAGGGATCTGTGCAACCTTCTTTCTTTTTACAAGAAGATAAAATACTAGTTGTGAAAATGATTAAGGTTAAGATTAATAAGTGATAAGTTTTCATAACAATGATTTTTGAATTTGGGTAAAGATACTTCTTATCTTTACTTGAGGTTATAGGGAATACCCTGTATTATGAATTTCAAATCAAATTATTTATATAAATCATTAAAATAAATTGATTATTGAACATAAACAAAAAAGCCCTTCGAATAGAAGGGCTTTTAAAATAAATATGAGCAAACGATTTTATTTTATTTTATCTGTTTTACGGGAAGAATAATTAATTTTTAAGGCCTGAACTTTTCTCAACTCTTGTTTTACATCCGTAACAATGCCCATTTCAGTTTCACGATCAACTTTTAATGAAAAAGTAAGTAATGGCCTTTCGGCTTCATCGGTGGCTTCCCTTTCGGCTTCAACAAATGCTGCGATATCATCTAAAGTGGCAAAAGCATCATTTAATTGTATACGCGGAGCCGATCCGTAAATGGCTTTAAGTTTTGCGATTGGTTCCCCAATATAAATGTAACTGACCAATGATTTTCTTTCCAATTTTTCTATCTCAGTGGCTTCAGGCACTCTCACTCTTACTTTTAATTCTTGCTCTCGCATCACGGTGGTTACCATAAAGAAGAAAAGAAGCATAAATACAATATCCGGCAATGATGCCGTCGATATCGCTTGCGTTCCTTGTGCTTTTTTCTTTTTAAATTTAGACATAACTAACGTTCTTTAATTATTTCTTTGACCCTACATTTTTTGGTTCCGCTTCGGAAATTCTTTGAGGATACATTTCTTTGATGGCTTTTTGTTGCCATTCTGCGAGTTTGTCAAATGGTTTCCCGAAGCGTTTCATGGCTTCTTCATTTCTTACCTCATTATACGCAGCAATCAATTCATTTTGTACTTTAATGTAGGTTTCATAAGAAGTACCTCTGTCGTTTTGTAATGAAATTACCTGTTTCGATACCATCACCGGACCAATGCCTTCTATTTCTTTAAGTTCCTTTTCAGGCAAGTTCGGGTCATCGTTGGGGTTCACGATAAATTCTTTTGCCTTTTTGCGCAGTTCGGTTATTTGGATATAATCTCCCTCGACGAGTAATTGATTGTTGGCATTTACCAAAATCTGAAAAACGTTTCTTTGTTTGATTTCAGGTGGTTCAGGCATATCCGGAGGCAGCGGAGGAGGAAGTTTTCTTAAAAGACCGGTATCTACATCCATCGTAGTGGTTACCAAAAAGAAAATCAAAAGCAGGAAGGCGATATCGGCCATTGACCCTGCATTGATTTCCGGTATTTGTCTTTTGTTTCTTGCCATAATTACTTGTTAATGTATTTTGTAAGTCCCGAAAATAAAGATAAAAATATTGCTATACCTCCAAGAATGTAAACCATAATCAATCCGGCTCCAATTAATTTGGATGTGGCAGGATCGGTTATCAAATTTTTGTATTGAGGTAAAATTTCATCTCCGGACAAACTGTAGGAAATAAAAAATACCACCAGCAAGGATCCAATGCCGATGAGTGCATTTTTTGCTTTTTTAGGTTGAGTAATAATAAAAAACAATGGGAATAGCACACTTACGGCAACAGCAATAAAAAGCAGGAAATAAAAATAATAGAACAATAGATCGGCGTATATTGGAGGATTTTCAGAATTATAGGCATCGGTGCTTGGGTCATTGGCATAAAATAAAATGCCTAAAATGACGCCAATACCTAATAAGATATAGCTCAGATATTTAAAAATTTTTTCGTTATTCATATCTTAAGCGTTTTTGTTGGTTAAATTATATTTTACAAGCATATCCACTAAAGTAATGGATGCATTCTCCATATCGTTGACCAAAGCGTCGATTTTAGCAACGATGTAGTTGTAGAATATTTGAAGGATAATGGCAACAATCAAACCGAATACGGTAGTCAATAACGCCACTTTGATACCTCCCGCCACCAATGATGGTGAAATATCTCCGGCTGCTTCAATTGCATCAAAAGCAAGGATCATACCTACAACTGTTCCCAAAAATCCTAACATTGGTGCAAGCGCAATGAACAACGATATCCAGGAAACACCTCTTTCTAATAATCCCATTTGAACACTTCCGTAGGAAATTATGGATTTTTCAACAACATCGATGCCTTCATGGCTACGGTCGAGACCTTGATAAAAGATGCTGGCAACAGGGCCTCTTGTATTGCGGCAAACTTCTTTGGCAGCCTGTATTCCTCCGGATTTTAGGGCTTCTTCAATTTTCATCAATAGCCTGTCGGTATTGGTGGTAGCAAGATTAAGATAAATAATTCTTTCGATACTGATAGCCAAACCCAAAATCAAGGTGATTAATACGATTCCCATCCAGAGAGGGTCTCCTTCAATGAATTTTTGTTTTAAAATTTGATGGAATGTTTGATTGGTTCCTGATGTTTGTCCTTCATTGGCAACCTGCTCTGTTTGGGTTGCGTCATTTTGTGCCATTACCGGTTGAACGGCTGTAAATACCAACATTGCACTTACTGCTAAAATTGAAAATAACTTTTTCATATTCATTTTTATTTTATTTTATTTAAAAAATTCATCATTTTTTTATATGCTGGCGGAGAGAGAGGGATTCGAACCCCCGAACCGCTTTTGGCGGTTACGCGCTCTCCAGGCGCGTGCCTTCAGCCACTCGGCCATCTCTCCCCTTGCATTTTCGTTTTTTGCAAGAACGTTTATTTTGCGTGCCAAATTAAAAAAATTATTTTAAAACATTTCATTTTTCAGAGGACTTTAATAAATATTTTGTTTTCCGTGATGTTGAATAAACGCTTTCTTTTTTGCCTTATTGTATGAATGGACGGGATATTTCCCCTCTTAGGTTTTGAGATACCAATTTTTTAGCGGTGGCTTTATCGAAGTTGGCTAATAAAAACATCAATTTGCATACGGCTGCTTCAAAAGTCATATCATGTCCTCCTATCGCTCCGGAGGATTTCAAATGCAAACCTGTGGCATACATGTTTTGGTCGACATACCCGGTTAAACATTGTGTTATGTTTAATACGATCCTTCCTGTTTCGTTGATTTTTTTTATTGATTGGTCAATTTTTGGATTAAACGGTGCGTTGCCGCTTCCATATGTTTCCATGACGAGTGCTTCATATATCGTTTTATTGGCAAAATATTCAAAAACATCTTCGTTTATTCCGGGAAAAAATTTTATGGTAGCAATACCGGTATGTATTTTTTCATAAAACTTGACAGGTTTCTCCCTATCAGGTTCAAGTATGAATGGGTGATTGATTTTCAGGTGAACACCCGCTTCGGCTAAGACAGGATAATTGGGTGAATGAAAGGCATTAAAATGTTCGGCACTGATTTTTTTCACCCGGTTGCCTCTGTATAGTTTATATTCGAAATATACGGCAACTTCAGGTACGACAGGTCGTCCATCAATTTGTGTTGCAGCTATCTCTATAGATGTAATAAGATTTTCTTTTGCATCTGTTCGTAATACTCCAACAGGCAATTGGGATCCGGTGAAAATGATGGGTTTTTGATTGTTTTCAATCAAAAAACTGATCATCGATGCCGTGAATGCCAGGGTGTCTGTACCATGCAAAACGACAAAACCGTCGCAATGGTCGTATTCATTTTTAATGATTCTGATCAGCTCCAACCAGTCATCAGGATGTATATCCGAGGAGTCCTTTGGTTGGCTTGTGGTGATGGTTTTAATTGTACAATTGATTTTTTTTAATTCGGGAACGATTTCCAACAATCTGTTGAAGTCAAGTGGTTGTAGTGCCCGGGTTTCCGGATTCTTGGCCATGCCGATGGTACCACCTGTATAAATGATTGTTATGGTTGGTTTTTTCATGATTAATTCACTGTCAGATTAAACAATCGCACAGCATTACCGGTAGTAATTTCAGATAATTCTTCGATGGATACCTCCAAATATTTCGAAAGGCTTTCGGCAATAATAGGAATGTAACCACTCTCATTTCTTTTTCCTCTGTAAGGTGTGGGGGTCAGATACGGTGCATCGGTTTCCAGCAGAATTTTCTCTGTCGGTATTTGTTTTATTATATGCTTCAAATTAGAATTTTTAAAAGTAATGACGCCCCCTATTCCAAAGTAAAAATTTTTATATGAATTTACTTTTTCTATTTCCTGCCGGTCGCCGGTAAAGCAATGAAAAACACCTTTCAATTTGGGGTCATAGTGTTCGTCAAGTACACGGAAAACTTCCTGAAATGAATTTCTAACATGAATTATCAAAGGAAGGTCATATTCAAGCGCTTTTTTTATATGCCTTGCAAAATTTTTTTCTTGAAGGTGTAAAGTTGTTTTATCCCAATATAAGTCAATACCCGTTTCGCCTATGGCACAAAATTTCCCGGTTGATAATAAATTCCAATGTTCTTCCCATTCAACAAGATTTTCTCCGCTTTTGACAGAGCAAGGGTGCAAGCCGAGTGCAGGACAAAAAATTTCCGGGGCTTTATCAACTAACCCCAACATTGCTGGTATTGATTCTGCATCAATATTGGGTAAAATTATCCCGGAAATATGATTACTTTTGGATCTTTCTATGACTTGGTCGATGTCGGCTTCGAATTCCGGCAGGTAAAGATGGGCATGTGTATCGATCCATTTCATGGAGCAAAGAAAAGAATATTTTTGCGAAAATTTTATCTCTATGATGATTTGAGAAATCATAGATAAGTTTTCGTTTAAAATATTGATAGTATCAAAAGTATGGTTCCTGTCATGAGTAATAAGAAGTTTTTGTTGTTGAGATTTTCTTCCATTGGCGATATTTTATTGACCACTCCCATAGTGAGGTGTTTAAAAAATGCTTATCCTGAAAGTGAAATCATTTATTTGACCAAAAAAAATTATTTGCTCTTATTGGAAGGCAATCCTTATATTGATCGATTGATAGGGATTCAAAATAATGTTTTTGAAATCAAAAAATTATTGAAACAACAAAAGCCCGATGAAATTATCGATTTACATAAAAACCTTCGCACATGGCAGGTGAGATTAATGAACTTTGATTCGAAGTATAGTACTTTCAATAAAATTAATCTCAAAAAATGGTTGGCTGTAAGGTTTAAAAAACTTTCCATTTTGCCTGATATGCACGTAGTTGATCGATATTTTGAAGCGGTCAGGCATTTAAATGTAGTGTACGATGGACAAGGATTGGATTATTTCTTCAAAGATAAAAATGTAAATGTGTCCGGATTGCCTCAAAAATATGTGGTTTGGGTGGTGGGTGCAAAGTTTGCCACTAAAGCGGTGCCGGTTGAAAAAAGTGCTGAAATAATCGCTGCTTTGAGTTTTCCGGTGGTGCTGATTGGAGGTAAAGAAGACATTCCTAAAAGTCAATTGATCATGAACAAGTTGAAAAATTATGAGGTGTATGATTTTTGTGGAAAAACAGATTTTGACGAATCTGCTTATATTATCGAACGTTCAATTGGGGTGATAACACCGGATACTGGTATGATGCACATGGCTGCTGCTTTGAAGAAAAAAATCGTTGTCATTTGGGGAAATACTGTGCCACAATTTGGCATGTATCCATTGTTGCCCAATGATCTAAAACACTATTATTTGCCCTTCGAAGTCAACCACTTATCTTGCCGACCATGCAGTAAATTGGGATTTGAGAAATGCCCCAAATCACATTTTAAATGTATGAATGATCATGATGCCCGGATGATTGCAAAAAAAGCAAAATCACAATTTGGGTTGATGAATTGAGTCAATGAGGAGAAAAATTCCCTTTCATGTCTCTTAACGCTATTGGTTGGGCTTTGAAATATAATTAGAAATTCACAAATGTTCCCTTATGATTTTATTTCATGATGGTAATGGTACCTTTTTGATTGATTTCTTGCCCTCCAACCAACAATGTGGCTTTTAGTACATAATGGAATACTCCGTTGTTTACTTCTTTGCCACGATATGTTCCATCCCAAACCACTTTTGGAGAATCTGTTTCGAAAACTTTTTCACCCCAACGGTTATATATAGCCATATAAAGTTTATCGATACAATTGCTGTAAACTTTCAACACATCATTGTTTCCATCACCATTGGGGCTGAAAACGTTTGGCACAAAAATTTCCCCACATTCTTCAACTTTTACAAAAACACAGGCTGAATCCACACAACCGTTTTGATTGGTAATCCAAACACAATAATATGTATCTTCATCGGGAGTGGCTTTAGGATTGGGGCAATCCGAACAACTTAAATTATAATCGGGTTCCCATAAGTAAGTTACTCCACCCGAGGCGTTTAGTTGTGCGGCAGTAGTCCGGACTATTACTGTATCTTGCCATGCATCCACAACGGGACGTGGCAATAGATTTAAGGTTATAGAGGCAGTATCTGAGCATATTCCGTTGCTGACAACAAGTGTATAAACAGAATTGTCATGGGCAGGTTCTGCCGCAAGAATTGCATAATCGGCTATGTAGTTTCCTTCATAGTACCATGCAAAAGTACCGTTTCCTTGCCCATATAAATGAATCGTATCATTTTCACATACTTTGTTTCCTTCGGCAAAAATTCCGGCTATGGGTTGTTCCACAACCTTAACATTAACAGAGTCGGTATCAGAACAATTAAATTGATTGGTAACAACAAGATAATACCATCCCGAGTCACTTTGCATGGCGTTGTTAACCATTGCGTTTTGTTGAGAGGAACTAAATCCGTTGCTTGAATACCACAAATATGTAACATTTGGCTGACTAAGGGCATTTAATTGTATGTTTTGTCCTTCACAAATAGGACTATTAGAATTGGCCGATGCATTGGGCTTAGGATTCACAGTTACGTTGATTGTGTCGCTGTCACTACAGCCGGACGGGTCGGTAACGGTTACGATATAGTTGCCGGCATCAGAAGTAGTGGCATTATTGATGGTGACGTTTGTCTGATTGGAAGAAAATCCGTTTGGTCCTGTCCAATTCACGTTTGCAGAAGTATTGACATTGAGGATGATTGGTTGGTTTTCGCAAACCGGTGAGTTGGAGGATGTTGTAAATGATGGTGTGTTGTTGACCGCCACGAAGATGCTGTCGGTTTTGCTGCAATTGTTGCTGTTTGTTACTGTCACATAATACATCCCTCCGTTGGCAGTAGATGCATTGGCTATTGAAACGTTTGCTTGTGTGGAAGAAAAACCATTGGGCCCTGTCCAATTGTATTGAGAAAAGCTTGAAGGACTTGTATTTAATTGTATCGTATCTCCTGAACAAACAGGTGAGTTTGAATTGATATTGTATACTGGCAATTGATTGACGACCACATTAATTGTGGCGGTATCCTGACAACCCGATGAGCCAACAATGACTTGATATGTGCCGGCTTGGGATGTTGAAACATTGAGGATAGTATCGGTTTGTTGACTTGATGAATAACCACCGGGTCCCGACCAATTGAAAACACTTCCTCCTGAAGCCGTTATGATTAAAGTGTCTCCTTCACATAAAGGAGAGTTGGCAGAAGCTGTTGCTGTGGGGTTGTTTGTTACGGAAACATTGACAATGGCAGTGTCCGAGCAACCAAAGGCAGAAAAACCAATCACTTGATAATTGCCGGCATTAGAGGGCTGGGCATTGGATATGGTCGGATTTTGTTGGGTGCTGTTAAAACCACCCGGGCCGGTCCATTGATAGGAAGATGCCCCCGAGGCGTTGAGGTTGATTGTTTGTCCTTGGCAAACTGTAACCGGTGAATTGGTGGTTAAAACAGGAGGATTTTCTACATAAATGGTTTTCGAAATCGTTTGTTTGTTTCCACAAACACCAAAAACATCAAGAACATAAGTAAATGTAGTTGCCGGCGTGTCCACCAGAACTTGAGTAGTGTCGCCAAAAGTTTGCCAATAATAGCCGGAAGCCCCGTTGGGTCCCGTCAGTGTTACCGATTGGCCAAAACACACTGTGTCGGCCGATGCAGTGATGTCTGTAAACTGTACCCCTCCCGATGCAGTGATGGTGTAATTGCAAATATCACCGGCATAACCATCAATCATCAAATAATAATCCTGACCGATGGTCAGATTATTGGCAGTAATGGTCAATACTGATGAGCCTTCCACAAAACTTGAAACGGGAGTGAAATTACAGCAAGGCGAACCGGCAGAAAATATTTGCATTTGTATACCACCGGAAGGGTAGTTGCCAACAAAACAATCGGAAACCGTCACGGTTAAAGTAGCGGTTGTGTTGGCTGCTGTAAACCTTATCCACGAGTTATTGTCTATTCTGACATCGCAATAAGGAGCACCGGCTCCCCATGAGCCACCCAATCCGAAAATTCCTCCCTGACAAGTACCGGGTGTGTATGTATAAGTTGGAGGGTTGTTCATCTCAGCCAGGCCCCTCATATTACAAGGCCGGTCAATGGTATAGGCAGCTGAAGTATTTCCGCTGTAGCCATTCAAATCACAAATGTACAGTGCGTTGGCACAATCATCGTTTGTGTTGGTAGTGACACAAAAACCTATGTTTCCAGTGGTATTTCCATTGAAGGCCCAATATCTCAAATAAACTGTTGATCCGGGCGTGAGTCCGGTTGCTTTGAGGAATGGTTTCATATCATTGGCCGAGCCCGGATAATTGTAATCATCGGAGCAGGCAATTTGAGTCAAATTGGTACACGTTCCTGTATATAAAGCCATGGCCACATCGTTAATTCCATAGCCCGGTTGGGCTGTGATAGCAATTATTCCTGTGGATGGGACAGTAATGGCAAACCAAACATCTTTAGGTTGTGGGGTATTGTTGAATCCACCCTGTTGAGGTGGGGAACCTCCGGCACAAGAGCTTGGGGTTGGTATGCCGGGACCAACGGATGTAGTAGCGCCAACAGTTGAGAAGTTCATAAAGTTGCAATCGGAGGTGACAGGGGGAAGTTGAATCGCACCGCAGGGGTCGTCGTTTACCGGTGTTGGAGGAGTGTTGCCGGTTATGCATATTTGGAAAGGAAACCCTCCATTTGAATAATAATAATCATAAACACGTATGTAATATGTATTTCCGGGAGTTAAGCCCACGGCATTAATCACTTCGTTGCTACCTGTAAAGGTATTGTCCATACATGTAATGGAAGTCAGGTTGCCGCATGTTCCTGAAAAAAGTTGAACAACAGGGTCCATATTGGATGAGGGAGCCACTGTTATGGTATGTACAGGAGCTGTTGCGACAAAACTGAACCATACATCATCATCGGCATTTCCTGCACAACCCGGCATTGATTGGGTAGCATAGGCAGATGTGGCATTGGTATAGGTGCATGTAGAGTTTACAGTAAGTGGGATGGCACTCGGGCAGTTGTCGTTTGACGGAGGTGGCGGAGGAGTAGTAATACATATGGTAAATGAGGTAGTGCTGCCTCCCCCGGCGTAGTAATGATATATTCTGATTCGATAGGTTTGTCCTACAGTAAGTCCGGTAGCATAAACTGTTTCAGTTTGGCCTGTCAATCCATTGTCCACACAAGCCAAACTAATCAAAGAGCTGCAGGTTCCGGAAAACAATTGTACGACGGGGTCGAGTCCGGCAGAGGGTACCACGGTGATTTGATGAGATGTAGATGTGGCAGTGAATTGATACCACACATCATCATCGGCATTTCCCACACAGCCCGGAATATTTTGCGTCAATCCGGTGTTACCGGTAATGGGAGAAGTACAGTTAGACATTACGCTGATGACTGTGGCTCCTGAGCAATTTTCAGATTGAGCCCTTAAAAATGTAGGAATAATAATTAATAGCGATAAAAGTGTGGGAAAAAGTATTTCTCTTTTCATAGCAAAGATTTATTTACGTTTGTCGTTTATGGATTCTAAGGTATAATCAAGGGGTTGCATGCCCAAATCCAAAATTTTTCTTTTGATATCCGATAAATTTATTTCTTCCCTTTTTTCACCGACAACTCTTTCAATGTAATAAATCCAAAGTTCGGCTTTTTGACTGTCAGGTTTGTATTTATATTTCACTGTTTTGATCAAAGGGAAATCCCGTTGAAGATTTTCTTGCAAAACAATCAATTTGGATTCATCTTGCACTTGTGCGATTCCGTATTTGCATAAATATTCATTTGTCTTTTCTTGTTTGTTTTCCTGTGCTGTCAATAAATTGGAGAGCACAAGAGAAAGACACAGCAGCAAATGTTTCAAGGCCTGTAGTTTTTTCACAATCATCTGTTAATTTTTTCTTTAACAAGCAAATATAAAAAAAATAAAAATCAATACATAATTTTTCGATATAAAAGTAAAATTTACTCATTCCTTTTGTTTTCACATAAAAATTATTTTTGATAAAAATTTTTCACCGTAGAAGAAATTCTATCAATAAAAAAATTTGAAAGTATAAAATCAATTAGTATATTTGAATTTCAAAAACTAATAAAAAATTATGACAAAAAGAATACTCTCTCTATTAGTGATTTTTACTGTTGTTGGTTATGTAAATGCTCAAGATTGGGCTACAAGCGTTGCTCAGATTTTTTATAGCCGGTGTACTTCATGCCATCATCCGGGGGGTGCAGGACCATTTTCTTTGCTTGATTATAATACGGCATATACCTATCGCTATGTAATCAAGCAATACGTAAATGACGGATTAATGCCGCCTTGGCCTCCGGACACAAACTACAGCCGTTTTGTACACGAACGTATCCTCACTCAAAGCGAGGCGCAATCAATCATTAACTGGGTTAACAATGGTGCTCCGCAGGGAGACCCCAATCAAGCACCTGCTCCTCCGGTTTATTCAGGACAATATCAATTAAGCGGTACTCCTGATTTGGTAATAAAGATGCCTGCATACACAAGCAATGCCGTTTCAAATGATGAATATGTTTGTTTTTCCATACCATCCAATTTAACTGTCGACAGATATGTCAGGGCTGTTGAAATTGTACCCGGTAACCCCCAGATTGTTCATCATGTTTTGTTATTTGCTGATTCCAGTAATTCTATGCCACCCGGGTCTTATCAAAATTGCTTCACCGGGGGGGATATTGGTATAGGAGGTTATGCACCCGGGTCATCTCCGGTGGTTTTCCCCTCGCAAGGAAATGCCAAAATGGGTATAAGAATACCTGCCGGCAGTAATATCATTTTGCAAATGCACTATCCTGCCGGATCTGCAGGTATGATGGACTCCACGGAGGTAAGATTTTTCTTTTACCCGGTCAACGAAACCGGTATTCGTCAGATATACGTAGTGCCTTTATTGCAAAACTGGGCTTTAAACATCCCTCCGAATACAGTCCAGACATATTACAATGCTTGTAGTAGCAGTGGAATTTTCGCAAATTGTAAATTTCCTTTCCAGGTTTCGGTATTTGCTGCATTTCCCCATTCCCATTTGTTGTGTCAGTCCATTGTCAATTATGCACACAACAATGGCGATACCATACCGTTGATTCGTATCAACCGGTGGGATTTTCACTGGCAAGGGTTCTACACATTCAAAAAATTGAAAGTAGTGCCGGCAAATTATAAATGGGAAGGTGTGCATGTTTATGACAATACGGTTAATAACCCCAATAACCCTAACAATCCACCTCAGACAGTGACAGCCGGAGAGGCAACTACAGACGAAATGTTATATGATTCATTCATGTTACTTTTTTATCAACCCGGAGACGAATATTTGAATATTGACAGCTTGTTGACGGTTTCCATTATAGAACATAATCGATTGTCGGTGAATGACCGGTTGAAAATTTATCCAAACCCTGCTTCAGATTTACTCAATGTTTATACTTCTTTTCAGCCGGGAGAAATGTATTTGATGAGAATATTTGACATCTCCGGACATTTGATTACAGAAATCAAAACGCAAGGGAGTTATGCCAGATTGGATATAAGCAATCTTGATCCGGGTTCTTATATTTTGCAAGTAACTTCGGAGAAGGGACAGTCATGGTCTGCACGATGGATAAAAACACATTAACGGGCGATTGGATCAAGAATCTTAATGTTACCGGGTGTTTTTAATTTTGCCATCTTCTTTTTGATGATATCTGCTAATTTTTTTGCTATTTTATGCTTAGGGAAAACCGGGTGATGCAATAATCCGATGGAGCGGCCGGGGACAGGTTCCACAAATTGTTTTATGTTTTTTTTGTCTTTTTCATCAAGAAAATCTTTTGCTAAAAAAGGAATGAGTGTTTGTCCCCTGTTAAGGTTGACAAACTTAATAAGAGATTCTATCGATCCGGTTTTAAATCTCAAGTTTGTAAGTTTAAGATGGCTATTTTGAGACAAACGACACAAAGATTCAATTTGGGTTCTTAAACAATGGCCCTCGTCCAACAACCATAAAATTTCTGTGTTAATGTCGGCGGTTGATACAAATTCTTTATGAATGTTGCCCGAAGAGTCGTAGAGATAAAAGGGCTCTTGAAATAACGGGATCTCAATTAAATTTTCGTCTTGTAATGGAATTGCCGCAATGCCCATATCAATTTCACGAGATTTAATTTTTTCAATCAATGCCTGGGTGGTGATTTCTTCAATTTCAAATTGCACTTCAGGGAAAGTAAGTGAAAGATCGATGATGAAGTGAGGCATCAAATAGGGCGCAAGCGTTGGTATTATACCGATTTTCACTGTGCCCGAACCAATGCCTTTTATTTCGTCAATAATGACTTGCATTTGTTCAAGGTCTGTCAGGATTCTTTCAAAATATGGAAGTAGCATTTGACCTTCTTTTGTAAGTTGCAACGGTCTTTTTCTTCTATCAAATAGTTTTATTTCAATTTCATCTTCAAATTTTGCAATCATGGCACTCAAGGTAGCTTGAGTTACATGACATTTTTCGGCAGCTTTTTCAAAGTTCGGCTGTCTAACCGCAGCCATGATGTATTTGATTTGTTGTATATTCATTTTTTTGATTTTGATTGGAGCAAAAATATAGATAACATCTAATAAGTAATAAAAAAAAATGATAATATCAAAGTGGATATTTGATTTAATTTGCTCTAAACCTAAAAATCAAACAATATGAATAACAAAGAAAGTAAATGTCCGTTCCATGGAACGGGTAAAATTAACAGGGCTGTAACCAATGAGGATTTTTGGCCCAATAGATTAAGATTAAACATACTCCGGCAACATTGTGAAAAATCCAACCCATTGGGCAGGAATTTTGATTATAGAAAGGCCTTTAAGGAGTTGGATTATTATGCACTCAAAAAAGATTTGGCCGATCTTATGAATCAATCGCAAGAGTGGTGGCCGGCAGATTTTGGGCATTACGGTCCATTTTTTATTCGAATGGCTTGGCATAGTGCAGGAACATACCGGATTGCCGATGGTAGAGGCGGATCAGATGGTGGATATCAAAGATTTGCTCCGTTGAACAGCTGGCCTGATAATGCCAATCTGGACAAAGCAAGAAGATTGTTATGGCCTGTCAAGCAAAAATATGGAGACAAAATCTCTTGGGCGGATTTGTTAATACTGGCCGGTAATGTTGCTCTTGAAACGATGGGAGTTAAAACGTATGGTTTTGGAGGTGGTCGAGTAGATGCCTGGGAACCTGATCAAAGCGTCTATTGGGGGGCAGAGAAAGAATGGTTGTCAGACAAAGAACGTTACATTGATTGGAAACAAAGAAAATTTGAAAATCCCTTGGCGGCTGTACAGATGGGATTGATTTATGTGAATCCGGAAGGTCCCGGAGGAAATCCCGATCCAAAACTAGCGGCTATCGATATTCGTGAGACATTTACCCGTATGGGAATGAATGATGAAGAAACAGTAGCATTGATTGCAGGCGGACATACCTTTGGTAAAACACATGGCGCAGGAGATCCTGCTTTGGTTGGCCCGGAACCTGAAGCTGCTCCAATTGAACAACAGGGCTTGGGTTGGAAAAGTAATTTTAAATCGGGAAAAGGTCCGGATACCATTACCGGTGGCCCCGAATTAATTTGGACAAGTAAACCCACAAAATGGAACAACGATTTCTTTAAGTTTTTATTTGAGTATGAATGGGAATTGACTAAAAGTCCGGCAGGAGCATATCAATGGGTAGCAAAAGATGCTCCTGAAATAATTCCGGATCCCTATGATCCTACTAAAAAGCATAAACCAACAATGCTTACCACCGATTTAGTCTTTGAGATTTGATCCTGTATATGAGAAGATTTCACGTAAATTTTACGAGAATCCACAAGAGTTTCACGATGCTTTTGCCAAAGCATGGTTTAAGCTAACACATAGAGACATGGGACCAAAAATTCGTTATTTAGGTCCTGAAGTTCCAAAAGAAGATTTGATCTGGCAAGATCCAATACCACCGGTTGATTACAAATTAGTTGATAAAAAGGACATTGATATTCTGAAGAAAAAGATTTTAAATGGTCCATTTACAATAAGCCAACTGGTAAGAACAGCCTGGGCTTCGGCTTCTACTTATCGTCATTCCGATAAAAGAGGTGGAGCGAATGGGGCAAGAATCCGGTTAAAACCAATGATTGACTGGGAGGTGAATAATCCTTCGGAACTTAAACAAATATTGGCATTCTATGAAAGTTTAAAAAAAGAATTTGACCACTCTAATAATGAAGGGAAAAAGATTTCGATCGCCGATTTAATTGTTTTGGGTGGTTGTGTGGCTGTTGAGCAAGCAGCTTTAAATGCAGGAATAGATGTTGAGGTGCCTTTTTATCCCGGCAGAAATGACACTACGCAAGAACTTACCGATATTGAATCGTTTTCTTATCTCGAACCCTATGCCGATGGCTTCAGAAATTACCTTAAATCTCCGTGTGAAGTTCCTTCTGAGCACTTACTCATCGATAAAGCAAATTTGCTAAACCTGTCCGTTCCGGAGATGACGGTTTTGATAGGAGGCATGAGGGTATTGGGAGCAAATTACGATGGTTCCAATAAAGGAGTATTCACAGACCATATCGGAGTTTTATCGCAGGATTTCTTTATCAATCTATTGGATATGAAGTATGAATGGGTGCCGATAGATGATCATAAGGAGAATTTCGAAATCAGAGACAGAATAACCGGAAGACCCAAATGGACAGCCACAAGAGTGGATTTGATATTTGGATCAAATGCTGAATTACGTGCGGTGGCAGAGGTGTATGCAGAAACAGGCAATCATGAAAAATTTGTCAAAGATTTTGTCAATGCATGGGTAAAAGTAATGAATGCCGACAGATTTGATCTTTTGTAAAATTATTTGTTCATCAATAAAAAAACCCCGCAATAGCGGGGTTTTTTATTATTGGCAAAATTATCAAGAATTATTGCACAAGAAACTTCATTGTTTTGCTCCATTTATCACTTGAAATATTTAAATAATAGATTCCATTGGCAAGGTTTTTTGCGTCAATTTCGATCATGTAATTGCCGGATGAGAAATTTCTTGTCTCATTGTAGACAATTTTACCTACCATATCGTTGATATAAATGTGATAATTGCCTTGAGGGAGATTTTGAACGTTTAATAAAAATTGTCCGTTGTTAGGATTAGGATAGAGCTCAACATTGATATTTCCGGTTAAGTCATCAAGACCGGTGTATGTGGCGTTGAATTCCGGTGACATTGCTTTGCAGCCGTTGTTGTCTGTAATTTCAACCATGTAGGCACCTGATTGACTGATTATGTAAGTTTGGCCGGTAGCTCCGGGTATTGGAGACCCATTGAGATACCATTGGTATGCTGCAGCGGTCACAGTACAAGTCAAGACATTGCCGCTTTGAGAAATACCCGGCGTAGGAGCCGAGTTGACCGTGATGGTAGCACTATAACTGCTCGAACCGGCTTGATTTGATGCAGTTAAGGTTACGGTATATGTTCCGGGATTATTAAAACAAATGTTTGTAGGGATTTTGTACATTAGAACTTGAAGGAGTACCTCCCTGGAATGTCCATTGCCATGAAGTGGGTGAATTTTGGGATTGATCTGTAAAATTAATGCAATCGCCTGCGCAAATTGTAGTGGCAGAGGATGTAAATTGAGCAATAGGCGGATTCTGACCGGGTACGTATGTTGCAGAGATTGTATTGGACATGGCTGTGCAGCCGTTGGCATCAGTTATTTGAACACTGTAATTGCCACTTTGAGTGATTGTGTAGCTTTGAGAAGTGGCTCCAGGAATAGGAGAACCATTGAGATACCATTGATAGGCACTTGCTGTAACGGTGCAAGTCAAAACATTACCGTTTTGTGTGATTCCCGGCGTAGGTGGAGTGTTGACCGTAACAGTCACATTTACAGATTTTGAACATCCGTTGCTTCCAGTTCCGGTTACAGTGTAGGTGGTTGTATTGGCGGGGGAGGCGATGACGGTAGAACCGGTTGTACTACTTAACCCTGTTGATGGCGACCAAGTGTATGTTTGAGCACCGGAAGCTGTAAGAGTTACACTAGATCCATTGCAAATAGCTGGATTGGAAGGAGAAACCGAAACGTTAGGATTAGCCAAAACAAATACTTGTGTAGTAGCAGTATCCTTACATCCATAGGAGTTTGTTACAATCACTTGATAAACACCTGCTTTTGAACCATTGGCATTTGGAATGGATGGGTTTTGTTGAGTACTGCTGAAATTATTAGGACCGCTCCAAGAATAGGTTCCACCTCCTGTAGCGCTTAATTGGATAGTTTGTTGCGCACATACCGGTCCGTTGTTACTTGCAGTTGCTGTGGGTTTAGGATTGACCGTTACGGTATATGTGGTCGAATTTGTACCATATTGATTGGATACTTGCAATGTGCAAACGTAAGTGCCGGGTGTATTGAAGTAAATGTTACCGGGATTTTGTAGTGTAGAAGAAGAAGGAGTTCCACCCGGAAAAGTCCATTGCCAGGAAGTAGGATTGTTGAGTGATTGATCGCTGAATGTTACATATTGTCCTGCGCAAATTGTATTGGTTGAGGCATTAATTTGAGCCACCGGTGGAGATCCTGAAGGTGGAGTGGTTCCGGTAATATTGATATTATCAATGTATAAATTGTTACCCCAACCACCAATATTTCTAAATGCAATCATAACGGCAGATTGACCTGCGTATGCATTTAATATTACAGTATCTTTTCTCCACTGGGTGGATGTGGGTACAAATGCATTGGTATTGTCAGGTGCAGTGGCAAGAGTAGAACCTGATTTATAATATACTTGCGTGAACGATTGTCCGCAATTGTTGCTTGCAAGTACTTCCAAGGCATCAAAATATGTATTGTCATATCTTGCATAGGCGACATCAAAAGTAAGGGTGCAAGTTTGTAAGCCCGTCAAATTAAGAACAGGAGTTCGCATTTCATCGTATGCACCATTGGTGTTATTATTGTAATTGTCAAATTGGGCACATTTGTTGCTTTGTCCAAAACCTCCAACAGAAGTATTGTGCACCCAATATACAGAAGTTGGATTGCCATTAAAAGCACTCCAACCCGGAGGTAAAAACTGAGTGCCTTGAAAACCTTCCGTCAAAGGTAAAGGTTGACCTGATTGAATATTTATGTATGCTGTTTGGGTGAGAGTATCACAACCATTGGCATTACATGCAATAAGTGTAACATTGTATGTGCCGGCAGAGTTATATGTGACAGAAGGATTTTGAGCGGTTGAAGACGAAGGAGTGCCACCCGGGAATGACCATTGCCAGCTGGTGGGATTATTGGTGGACAAGTCGGTAAATTGCACTGTTGTACCAACACAACCTGTTGTTGGGTTGGCTGTGAAATTGGCTACAGGTACAGGTGCGGCACATTTGGTGGCTGAAGCCGCATTTAAAGTGTTACGTCTGGGAGAATTTTGCATAACTGCCATCATTCTGGCTTTTTGGTCCAATGTGAAAAGATTCATACAGGCATCATTAGAATAATCCATGTAATTTTGAAACATTCTTCCGGGAGGGTTGGGCGCACCTGAACAACCTGCAGAATAAGGATAATTAGGACAGCCACTGGTGGCATTGGATTGCGTAGGAGTGTCGTTGCAGTAGTCATTTCCGCAATTGGCATCACCCCAAATATGGCGTAATCCGACCCAGTGACCTACCTCATGTGTCGCTGTTCGGCCAAGATTAAAGTTATTGTTGTATGGATTGGCAGGATAGCGTCCAAAATATTGATAACCTATCACGACACCATCAGTGTTGGCGGCACCATTATTGGTATTTAATCCGGGAAGACCGGAACTGTTGGGAAATTGGGCATACCCCAACAAACCTCCTTGAAGTTGGCAAACCCAAATGTTCATATAGCTGTTTGGGTCCCAAATGGTAGCCGGTTTAATATAATTATCAATAGTTGAGGTAGAATAACCGGTTGTAGTATTTCCAACATTGGCGAGAGTTGCAGCATTTACACGATGAACACCCGGTTCGGCTAAAGGCACTCCATTGGGGTCTACGACAGCAGGGCAAAAATTTATTTCGCAGTCGGCAGCGACGGCTTTGAATGGACCGGGAGTGTTAACCGTATCGGCGTTCATACGGCGAAAATCTTCATTTAAAACATCTATCTGCGAAATGGCATGATTATAACTAATGTTCCTACCCGTTCCCACTGACTCGTTACTATTATGAATAATATGAATAATCACCGGAATGGTATATACAACTTCCGGTTGGGTGCCATTGGCAATGTTTTGTTTGTATTGCTGAACCAAAGGGGCCAACCATTGTTCAAATTCATCCAATGTGCCTAATTCCGGGTATTTCTTTCTCAATTCGGCATCTGCCTCCATTGTACCGCATGTGCGTGTTTGGGGTATAAAAAAGGAAGCACCTTGATGATTGTGTTTAATGATTTTTATATTTCCTACTTGTCTATTTTGCCCCCAAACCAATTGGAGAGCCATAATTAATATGACTGAAAGAAAAAGATTTATTTTTTTCATAAAATATAATTTATTAAATTTTGTTACAAAATTAACAACCGCTTAATAGAACATACAAACCGTTTATGTAAAAAAGTGATTTTATGAATATTAAAATTATATTGCAAGAATTCTTAGAAAAGATGTTTGGAATGATAAATTCATTTATTTTGGCAAAACAATTTTTGAAAGTATGATTAAATCAGAAAACCCTGATGAATATTATGAGAATGGTTGTGGAAGATGTAAAAAATATGCTACGACTGAATGTAAAGTGAAGGTTTGGAAAGATAAACTGCTTGAAATTAGAAAAGTATTGAGTAATTATGAATTGAAGGAAGAAATTAAATGGGGTGTGCCTGTATTTACTTTCCATGGAAAGAACATAGTGATGCTCGCTGCATTTAAAAATTATGTGTCATTAAGTTTATTTTTTGGTTCGGCATTGGAGGATAACGAAAAAATACTGGAAAAAGCCGGAGAAAATACCCGACATATGCGAATATTGAAAATAAATCATAACTCTAATGTGGCTCAATTGAGTGAAAACATCGGAAAATGGGTCAATCAATCCATTGAGTTAGTAAAAAAAGGAAAAAAACTTCCAAAAGATGCTGTTCTGCCTGAGATACCGGAAGAGCTGACACGCAAATTTGACGAAATGCCGGAGTTAAAAAAGGCCTTTGAAAATTTGACTCAAGGCAAGAAAAGAGGATATTTACTATACTTTCAATCCGCCAAAAAGATAGAAACAAAAATTAAGCGGATAGAACAATGTATTCCTAAAATAATGCAAGGCAAAGGCCTTCATCAATAATATATTGCCCGGAAATTATTTTAATTTTGTTGCCTTAATGAACAAAAAATAAAAAAAATATGAAAACTATTGATCAATACAATTTTAGGAACAAAAAAGCATTGGTTAGAGTGGATTTTAATGTACCATTAAATGATAAATATGAAGTGACGGATGACACTCGAATTAAATCGGCAATCCCTACTATAAAAAAAATATTATCGGATGGTGGAAGTGTGATTTTAATGTCACATCTGGGGCGTCCTAAAAATGGTCCTGAAGAAAAGTATAGTTTAAAACACATCATTCCTGATATTGAAAAAAATTTGGGGATGAGTGTTTTGTTTGCCCATGATTGTATTGGAGATGAAGCCGACAGAATGTCAAAAGAACTTGAGCCGGGTCAAGTTTTGTTGCTTGAAAATGTAAGGTTTTATAAACATGAAACCGAGGGTAATGAAAGCTTTGCAAGACGCTTGGCTTCTTTCGGCGATTGTTATGTAAATGACGCCTTTGGAACTGCCCATAGGGCACATGCAACAACTACGGTTATAGCACGTTTTTTCCCCCATGATAAAATGTTTGGATACTTAATGGCAAAAGAAATCGAGATGCTTGAGAAATTTTTAAACAATGCGGACAAACCGGTGTTGGCAATCTTGGGAGGGGCAAAGGTCTCTACCAAAATTCAAGTTATTGAAAATTTGATGAGCCGGGTAAATCATTTTATTATCGGAGGTGGAATGTGTTATACATTTATTGAAGCATTAGGTGGGAAGGTAGGAAACTCTTTGGTCGAGAAAGATTTTATTGATTATACCAAAAAATTGATGGAAAATGCCCATAGAAACAATACGGGAATACACCTGCCGGTTGATACTTACACAGCCCA
The DNA here is from genome assembly GCA_026003395.1 of Vicingaceae bacterium. Lineage (NCBI taxonomy): Bacteria > Pseudomonadati > Bacteroidota > Flavobacteriia > Flavobacteriales > Vicingaceae > Vicingaceae bacterium. Next base: position 99,326 of record BPHE01000006.1, on the reverse strand, counting down.
ACAATTCAGCAATGATAGCCCTAAACATTTACGTAATATCAATGATATACCTGAAAATGAAATGGGTATGGATATCGGTCCGGAGAGTGTGAGGAAGTTTGAAGAAGTGATCATGTCTTGCAAGAGTATTCTTTGGAATGGGCCGATGGGTGTATTTGAATTTGAAAATTTTTCATATGGAACTCAAGAAATAGCCAAAATTCTTGCCAAAGCTACCGATAATGGGGCATTCACTTTGATTGGCGGTGGCGATTCCGTAGCTGCTGTCAATCGTTTTGGTCTTGCCGAAAAGATGAGTTATGTATCTACCGGAGGGGGAGCCATGCTGGAATATTTAGAAGGAAAAGTTTTGCCCGGAGTGGCTGCAATCTTGGAATAGAAATAGATTACCGGATTCAATTCATAAGAAATCCCGGGAAATCGCATCATTCCTGAAACCATTTTTAAACAATTGGTTGCATGATGCAAATAATAAAATTCCTCAATTAACTAGGGTTATTGATGTTAATTTTTGACGATTTTTTTTAAACGACTTCCAAATTCATTTTTAAATTTCAGTATGTAAATACCATGTGGTAAAAAATCCAATGATAAACATTCCGTTGGGTTATAGATTTTGGTTTCAAAAACACATTTTCCTGCAAGATCATATATTGAAACATTTGCAGGCAGGAAATTTATCGCAGATTCAAGACATATTTTTTCGGTAAAAGGATTTGGCCACACGTCAGGAGAATTTAATTGGTACTCGTTTAAATACGTGGTCTTACATAAAGAATCCTTGATAGCGGCACATTTCCCTTTTGTTTGTGGGTCCTCAAAATAACTGCTGTCATATTTCCAATACAATAAACCTTTGCAAAGAGAATCACTTAGAATGTCAATGGACAGTTCAAATAAGTTTTGAGGAGGTATGCTTTGTTGCTGATACCAGCCCGATAATACGTTTATGCTGTAAATTAATTTGAGATTTGTTGCTATTGCTGCGCTGTCGTTGGATTGAATAAATTGTTGAATATTTCCTTTGTTGACGCTGTATTGAGGTTTACAATAGTCGAGGTATTGATAAGTTCCATATTGGCTTAACCATGTAGCAGGAGCTCCAACACCTGTTTTCAAGGCCGGAAATAATAGTTTGCTGTAAGCAGCAGCCGAATCAATGGTTGAAAAAGCCACTGTGGTGCCTCCCCAATTAGATGGATCATGCGGTTCATCAAAGAGAAGATGACATATTATTCTGTTGTAATAAGGAGAGAAATCAAAATTTGCAAACTTGTTCAATAACTGTTTAAATTTGTTTAAATCAAATTCATTATTTGGTCCTTGAAAGTTTTGCCTTGAACCGGTCAAATTCAAAGCAACATAATAGTTGTTTTGCTTGGCTTGATTTAAGAAGTTTTTTAATGTTATCGTGTCAGTTGCAGATACAAATGTAAAATTAAAATAAGAATGAGGTTGTTGCATATTCAAATAAAAAGGACCATATAAAATACAGGTGTCTTGACCATTTAAGGAATAAAATAAAATCATCAATGTAAGAAAATATAACTTATTCATTTTTTTATTGTTGATATTCAAAAATATTCATTTAAATCGAATTATCAAATATCAAAAGAAATCTCATTGAATTCAATAAGTTAAAAAAATGATTGTTTTTATGACAGGTTAGATGTAAATCTCGTTTATTTGCTTAAAATTTATCATATGATTAAAGAGAAATACTTGTTTGGCTTACTTTCCATCATAATTTTTATCACCGGATATTTCTTTTTGCGATATGGTTATGAAAAAACAGATGCCTTGCCTTTTGTGCAAGAATTTATATTAATCGTGATGGGCACATTGGCTACCGTTGTCATTACCGCACTGCTTATTAACAAACAAACAGAACTCGAACTTTCCAAAGAACAAACTTCTAAATATCTTGACTTAAAAGCAGAACTATATAGAGAGATTATTAATGTTTTGGAAGAATATACAACAAAAGAAAAACTCGACGCAACAGATTTAAAACACCTCGAATTTATTACTCATAAGCTTGCCATTGTCGCTTCATTGGATGTGTTAAAAGCATACAACGAATTTTTGATCAACATGGCATTTTTGTTACATGATAATAAAATATCTCAACAAGATGCAGATGAAATTTCAACTCAACTTTCAAAATTGACCATCTATCTTAGAAAAGATTTGCTTGGAGAATTGGATAAATTGCAAGATATGAAGGAAATAGAGTTTTATATCAGAGATAATACCAAACGTTCGATCGATAATTTTTAATAAATCTATGCTTTTATTTCTAAACTATAAAAATTCTCGGTAAGTTTTTTCAATTTAAGTTTTTTTCATATCCGAAGTCGATAGAAGAAGGATTTTTTTTCGCAGCTTCAACAGCCAATTTGTCGCAACGTTCGTTGTAAATATGTCCATTGTGCCCTTTAATCCAGACAATGCTTATTTTGTGTATTTTGTAAAGTTCCAAAAATTCTTTCCATAAATCCGCATTGGATTTCCCCTTAAAATTTTTTTTCACCCAATTAAAAACCCACCCTTTTTCTATTGAGTTGGCCACATATTGAGAATCGGTATAAACTGTAACATTACATGGGACTTTCAATTGTTTAAGAGCTTCTATGATGGCCATTAGCTCCATACGGTTATTGGTGGTTAATCTGAAGCCCCTTGATATTTCTTTGATTTTATCGCCAAATTTCAGGATTGCGGCATATCCACCCGGCCCCGGATTTCCTCTGGAAGCTCCGTCGGTATAGATCTCTACTTTTGGCAGTATCTTGATCATTAAAAAACAGATTTGGCAATTTCTTTAACACTCTCTGACCTGCCCATGGTATAATAATGAATGCATGGAACGCCTTTTTCAATAAGTTCTTTTGATTGATGGATGCCCCATTCTATTCCAACTTGTTTCACTTCTTTGTCGTTTTTGCATTTCAAAACTTCTCTCACCAATTCTTGAGGCAGGTTTACATGAAAAAATTTGGGCATAAACTGCAAATGTTGCATTTTAGTGATGGGTTTTATTCCCGGAATAATAGGAACACTGATGCCTATTTGTCTACATTTGTCCACAAAATCAAAAAATACTTTATTGTCAAAAAAAAGTTGGGTGACAATATACTGTGCCCCGGCATCAACTTTATTTTTAAGATGCCAAAGATCTAATTCCATGTTTGGGGCTTCAAAATGTTTCTCCGGATAACCGGCTACTCCAATGCAAAAATTGGTTGGTTCAGGATTTGATATATCTTCATCGAGATATTTTCCTTTGTTCATGGCATTGATTTGTTTGACAAGGTCAATGGCATACGCGTTGCCGCCGGGTTCGGGATGAAAAACGGTTTCGGTTTTAATAGGATCGCCTCTTAATGCCAACACATTGTCTATACCTAAAAAATGCAGGTCGATCAATGCGTTTTCGGTTTCTTCCCTTGTAAATCCTCCGCAGATAAGATGAGGCACGGTGATGATATTGTATTTGTATTGAATGGCAGCGCATATTCCTACAGTTCCCGGACGTTTGCGAATGGCAATTTTTTCGAGGTAGCCTTTTTCCCTTTTTTTGTAAACATATTCTTCCCGATGGTATGTGACATTTATAAATGCGGGTTTAAATTCAAGCAATGGATCTATGCTTTCATACAAAGATTGTATGCTTTTTCCTTTTAAAGGAGGAAGTATTTCAAATGAAAATAAAGTTTTTCGGGCGTTTTTTAATACTTCTGTAACATGCATTTGATAAATTTTTTGCAAAATAAAAAGGAGTTGCGAATTTTCACAACTCCTTTTGAAAAATTTCTAACAATCAATTACTTTAATAATGTGAAATACCCTTTATAGACAGTTCCGTTGCCATCGTTGCGAGTAAGGATAAAATAGTAGGTACCGGCAGAATAATTGCTGCCGTCCCAATTGTTTTTGTAATCGTCGCTTTCGTAGATTTTTTTGCCCCAACGGTTATAGATGACGAGTTTGGATCCGGGGTAAAGTGCCAGATAAGGTATGACAAAGTAATCGTTTATACCATCACCGTTAGGTGTAACAACATTGGGAATGATCAACTCAGCTTCACATTCCTCACTCTCACCCATGAGTCCATAATAGCATACATCGTTGGTCAGGGCTCTAACCCATATTTTTTGTATATCAATTGGGGCAATATGGCTGTGGCCATCCTCTGTGTATGGTTGGATCCATGTCATACCACTGTCATAGCTGACTTCATAACCTGTTGCATTAGGTATTGGATCCCAATAAAACAATGTCAAATCTCCGGATTTCAAACGGCATTTCACAACAGGGGCTTGAGGACGTGTGATGATGTTTACATTCACAGTATCGGCGTCTTTGCAGCCATATCCTGCCTCAACATTTACAACATATGTTCCCGGATAGGATACCTCAAAAATATACGAGCTTGAATCCTGGAGTTGACCATTAAAATACCATGTATATTCCGACCCGTCTTTAAAGTCGACGGTCAACACCGTGCCTTTCTCGCAAGTTGTTTGATCGGGTCCTAAGCTTACTTGTATGTTGGGTACGAGGTAAACATTGAATGTATCGGTGTAGGAACATCCGGCAGCTGTTGTTATTTTTAGAGTATAGGTGCCTTCACCACCTATTGAAAGATCCAATGAGTTGGAGTTGGAAATTGAAAGGAAATTACCATTTTGGGCTTTTTTCTTCCATAAATAACTTGCTCCTTGAATCGGGGCAACAATCGTAGTATCAAGAGATCCCACGCAAGAATAGAAATCTTGAATGTCAAATATAGGGTCCTGATTGAAGATTACATTGACGGTATCAGTTCCTTTGCAACCGTAAAGCCATGCATTCACCACCAATTGACCGGCTTCTGTGGGTTGATAGGAAGTAAGGTTTTGACCTACAGAATTCGAGTTGTAATACCAAATGGAAGAATCTGTATTCATTGTCATGTAGATGGGAGGGGGCGAATTGGAAGGTACACATACGGCAATGTCAGGTCCAAGGTTTAGGGTCATTGCAGGAGGTACCTTAATTTTAAGGGTGTCTCCAAGCGAATCGCTGTAAACAGGATATTGCAATCCGCACTTTGATGTAAGGGTATTGTAATCATTACCGTTTTTGACTATGAGGTAATAGGTGCCTGCCGGCAGGGGTTGCCATAAAGTAACATAAATACTGTCGGTTGAACCATTAACACAATTGGCAGGATAGGCAGCTTTGATTGGAAATGGATTGGAAAACGTTGCGGAATCAACCAGGCGGAAATCACTCCCTCCGGGCTCAATGGAAGCACATTGTATGGCTGTGGATAAACGAAACAAAATGGCGGTATCGGCACAATTAAAAACGGTATATTCTTTACCGTCAAGGTCAATGGGATAACCGGTTAATTGGGCGTTAAAGCTTAAATCTTCCAATACGCATTGGTTGGAAAAGGTGACTTGCAGGTCCCGCATGATAGAACCTATTTTTACATACGTAATCACTGTATCGTATCCGCCACCGGGAAGAGGTACATAATTGGTGTCTTTTCTCCATTCGGTAACTTCAAAAACTACCACACCAATAAAATTTTGCGTAGGAGTAAAGGTAACAATACCGGTGGACGGATTAATCGCCATATTTAACGGAGGGTTGGTAGGAAGTGGATTTTGAGCCGAATACCCGGCTTGATAGGGGACACAGGTGGGAGTGGCGCCCAGTTCTTTTGCGCAAATGATGCCATAAGATAAACTGTCGCCATCCGGATCATACGCCGAAACGTCGTAATAATAAAGATTGCCGACACAAAATTCTCCGATGGCCTGGCTGTTGAATTTTGGGGAGCAATTTTTGGGTGTGATGGCGTTGTTTAATGTAGCTTCAATATATTGTCCGGGTTGGCCAACTATGTTATTGGTGGTGTTCCGACAACAACTTGAATAATAAAATGTCCAGTCATTACAAGGCACCGGTACATTGGCTGTACCTTCATAAATGAACTCTTCGCGGCAAGGAGGATTTTGCAAACAACCCAAACTAAATTGTTGGCCTGAAGAACCTGTGCAATTGATACAATTCAAAGTAACAGGAATATTGCTTCCTGTACAAGAAGATTTTAATGTTATAGAAGCAGTTGTGCTTAAACCTGCGGAACCGGGAGAGCAATCCCTAACCAGCGTTAAGCGGAATTTGTAAGTGTTGCCGGATACATGACAGTAAGTAAGATCACCCGCCGCCAGGTGGGTGGCATAGGCATCAGAAAAGTCACAAAAAATAAACGTGCTAAAAGCCAATAAATAGATAAAAATATTCTTTTTCATGTATGAGATTTTATGAGTTTTAAGTATTGACAACAAAATTAAAGAAAAAGTTGCATTAAAATACTATAAAATTGATTTATTGATCACAATGTATGATAAAATTATTGTTTGGGAATGGCTGGTTGTCAGTGATATAGGTTTTCTGTTTAGCCATGACGCCAAAAATATTTATTGCAAAAAAATGAAAATTTATTATTTTTGCCGCTGTTCGGGGAGTAGCTCAGCCCGGTTAGAGTACACGTCTGGGGGGCGTGTGGTCGCTGGTTCGAATCCAGTCTCCCCGACAATAAAAAGCGGCTTTTGTGCCGCTTTTTTGTTTCAGTTTATTTTCAGGTCGAAAATATATTGTAAGGCAATCAATGTTTCATGAAGCTTTGCATAAAGTTATACAGTTAAAATCTAAATCGCAGGAATCCCAAGCTCATGGAAAGGGTCGAACCCTGATCCTTAAAGAAGCTCAAAGCATCTCTGGAGGCAATACCCAACTCCCAGGATCCCGAAGGCAGACCAATCAATAAACCTGCAGGGATGATAGTGCCGTAATTAGTTCCAATGGTAGCTCCGGTGCTTAATCTCAGCCATTTAAGCACATAAATGTCACCGCCAATAGCCATCACCGGATTGTTTAAAGTTTGAGTATTGGTGTTAAATGGAAAAACAGCATCAAATCCAAGTTCTATAAATGGAAAATCGTCTTTCCAAATAACATAACCGGCACCGGCCCGCAATACTGTCGGAAGTTGTGATTTAGCACTTGCAGCACCTTTCCATTCAAAAAAATCGCCGCTGAAAGCTTTGGCGGCCTCACCGAACACATTATATGATTCGGCTCCTGGAGAGTCGAATGAATTTAATGTATCGTTATTGGCTTGATATACGTTACCATCCCACGTGATGCTTCCTATGTCGTTAACAGCCAAACCCAGTTTTATTTTGTTTTTTAACCAGATGCTGATGCCTGCGTCAAATCCAAAACCCGAACCTACCCCTTTGGGAAGGAAGCTGTTGGCAGGTGGAAGTGCTGAAGGATTTTGTGCTGTCACAGAAGAATCAAATTCGAATCCCAGAGAGGGCGAATAAGCCATTTCGGCAGTGAGATGGTTGTTTGCCGCTTCCACGTTGGCATATGCTATACCTTGTAGGTATTTCACACCAAAACCTGCAAATAATTTGAAATCATCTTTGTCAATAATGGACTTTCCGTAAGAAAAATTAAATTCTCTTACCCAATTCATACGGAATTTTGTACCATCAAAAAGCTTGCTGAAGGGTTGAGGGTTAGATGGAATACCTAAAACAACCGAATCTTTATTATAGTTTGGGTTATTACCTATGTTGTTGCCTTGAGAATCGTATTTTTGATCAAAGTAGGGTGCATTAAATCCTAAAAAAAGAATTTCGGAGGCATTCTTATTTAAGACGGAAAACATTTGCACTCTGTCTTTGACACTGAAGGCAAATCCACCCGGCTTGCCGGTTTGAATGGAGAAGCCAAGGGCCATAATATCCGCATTGAAGGCGTTGGTTGCATCTGTAAAAGCTTGGGCAAGTGCTTCCTTTTTTTCCCAGGAAAATGACTGTGAATTATTACCTCCTAAAATACTTGTGAAGGCCTCTCTTGCTTCGGGTTTTGTAAGTGGTTGGGAATATAATGAATAAGCACCTTCTAACAAAGAAAAAGTGATTTTTTTGTCTTTCCAACGGGGTTTCCAACCAAGATTGGCAGGATTGATTCCTGTACTTTGATAATCGGTAACAAAAGTTGTAGATGCACCGGCACGACCGGTTGATGTGAATACGCTCATTTCAATTTGCCCGTTCATTGTCAGACAAAGTCCAAGACCGGTGAACAATAATAGTTTTTTCATGACAGCTAATTTTTCTGACAAAGTAATTTAAAAAAAAAAAATTGACAAAATTTAAGAAGGGTATTGAGGTTAAAATGCAAGAATGAATTTATAAACGGTTGCTTTTTGCCTTTGAATGGAATAAATGTCGAATAAGCTGTATTATCCCTATAAAATATGGTTCTATAACCAAAAGGTTCACAATTGCGAACCGGGTTTGATGATCGGTTTGATGTAGGGTTTATAAATTTTGTGATATAAAAAGGACTTTAAGTTTTTGTAAGCAAACCATAATTTTTTGCTCAAGCTGCGCGGGTGTTTGGTATACAATCCTTTGTTGACATGCGGAAATGGAATATCTGGGACAGGTTCATTTAAAAATTGCAAAGTTTTTGCCAGCCGTCTCCCGCGGCAAGGTCCATGATCAGAAAATCATCGGGTCTATTTTTGAAATATTCTTTCACATCGGCGATATGTTGCAAATAGACTTTTTTAAAATTTTCTTCATTTCCCAAGGGACGGCCGTTGCCATAGATATAATCTCTGATGGCGGTGGTCTCATCGTAAAAATGATTGTAACAGCTGCGGTACCATTTTTCGGGGTCTCTGTATGTCAATATAAATTTGCTGCCCGGAAAATGTTTGTCCATCTCTTTATATAGAATTGGCCATGGATCGTCTTCAAATGCATCATATTGTTGGGCTAATTCTACGAAAGGTTCTAAATTTCCATTGATCAGCGGCCGGGATAAGTGGTTTTGTGCCCCACACACTTTATATCCCAAGATGGTCAATGCCGTAGCCAAACTTGAGGTGCCGGTTTTGTGAAATCCAACTACGAAAACTTTTGTTTTTTTCGACATATTGATTTGCTTTAAAGTTTGTAAAGTTAATCCAATTTCCAAAAAGGAAGAATTATTATGAGTGTAGTTTTGAGTGGGATTGGCAAATAACTGTTCATGGATTGGGTTACATTCTTACAATCACAATTTGCTTTTGAAATTAGGATTTTGTGACGAACTTATGAAGAAAATTCGTTTAAATTTACGGCATTCAAACTTTTTTACAATTCCATGAAAAAAATAGGCATAACCGGAGGCATTGGCAGTGGCAAATCAATGATTGGTTTAATATTGGAATCAATGGGTTATGCTTTGTTTGAGTCGGACCGGGTAGCAAAAAAGCAATATGAAAAAAGAGAGGTGGTGCATAAATTAGAGCAGGCGTTGAAAACATCATTATGGACCGGAAAAGAGTTAGACAAAAAAAAGTTGGCTGAAATAATTTTTACAGATACCGGAAAGTTAAAAAGGGTCGGGCAAATCATTCATCCATTGGTGGCGGAAGAGTTTGAGAGGTTTTTACACTTACACCATGAAGAATGTTGTGTGTTTAAAGAAGCAGCCATATTGATTGAAACGGGACAATATAAAAACCTGGATGCTGTGGTGTTGGTCACAGCTCCGTTGAAAATCAGAGTTGAAAGAGTGGTGCAGAGAGATAACATAAGTCGCGAAGAGGTGTTGAAAAGGATAAGAAATCAATTGCCGCAAAGCCGGTTGATGAAATATGCCCATTTTGTCATCGTGAATGACGGAAAAAAATTGATTTTACCACAAATTGTAAAAATGTTGGAGCAGCTTAATTGCAGGTGATCATGCAAAATTATTTGGGGCTGTTTGTTATATTTTATTTTTTATTCACTCTTGGTATAGCATTTTTATTCTCAAAACGCAACCGTTCGACATTGGATTTTGCTCTTGCCGGAAGGTCTATGCCGGGATATATAACTGCCTTTGCATTGTTTGCTACGTGGTTTGGCTCTGAAACCATCATGGGAGCAAGTGGGTCTTTTTTAAATGAAGGAATTTTCGGGTTGTTGGAAGATCCTTTCGGAGCTTTCTTATGTCTGATTTTGGTGGGATTCTTTTATGCCCGTCCTTTATACCGCAAGGGCTATGTTTCGTTGAGCGATTTTATCAGGGACCGTTATGGCACTGTCAACGAGTTTGTTTTCAGTATTTTGATGATAATTTCATATTTTAGTTGGATTGCCGGACAACTGACGGCATTGGCGTATATTTTCAATATCCTGTTTGGTTGGGAAATGTTTATGGCATTGCCAACGGCTACGGTGATCGTCATGGTTTTTACGGTTACCGGCGGGATGATTGCCATATCGGTCACCGATTTTTTTCAAAGCATAATGATAATTGCCGGTTTGTTAATAGCACTCTATTTTATTGGCGGACAGGCAGGAGGCATCCATGAAGTATTGTCTTCAATACCCGCTGAAAAATGGTCTTTGAGCAAAGCCGTGGAAGAACACGGGATATGGCATGTAATATCGGCAATAGTCACATTGGGTTTTGGAAGTATCCCATCGCAAGATATATTTCAACGATTGTCGACAGCCCGTAATGAAAAATCTGCCGTTATTGCGTCTTTTGCCGGTGCTTTCATGTATTTGACCATTGCCTTTTTACCTATTTTGCTGGGGGCTGCATCGTATAAATTTTTATCCGCAAGGCATGAAATCATAGACCATGAACAAATGGTTTTGAGCGTAGTATTGATGATTGATCAACCTTTGGTGAAGATTTTATTTTTCGGATCAGTTTTGTCGGCGATCGTCAGTACTTCTTCGGCAGCAATTTTGGCTCCGGCTGTGGTATTGGGCGAAAACATCATTAAACCTTTACGGAGAAATATGAATGACAAGCAATTGTTAAATACCATACGTGGGAGTGTAGTTTTGATAAGTATTTTAGCATTTGTTTTGACATTGCGCGGTGAAAAAATATTCCGTCTTGTCGCATTGTCTTCTTCATTCACATTGGTGTCATTATTTTCAACGGTTACCTTAGGTTTGTTTTGGAAAAAAGCAACCCGTTACGGGTCTTTATTTTCAATGTTGTCAGGTATAATGGCTTGGACAATTGCCGAAATAAAAAGCACAGATTTTCCGCCGGTGTTGGTTGGGTTGTTTGTTTCTTTTTTAATTCATCTCTTGATTGATTTGATTATTTCTGCAAAAATGTGACTATGCAGACATTTTTCTGTCCGAAAACTGTAATGTGAAATTTTTTTTGGATTTTTGCTTGATTTAAATTATGGAAAATCAGACAAAAAAACAGAAAACTCTTGTCGAGACCTTTGACTTGAGGGCATTTTTATTCCGATTGATAAAAAACTGGTATCTTTTTGCCTTGTCGCTGTTGATCGCATATGGTTATGCATACTATAAAGTAAGGTACAGTCCGAATATCTATAGCACATATGCCAAAGTATTGGTAAAAAGTGAATATTCTTCATGGGGGCAAGAGTATTTTTTGCGAGGATTGGAATTGGTCAGTGCGCGCAATACATTCAAAGACGAGATTGGGATTATACTGTCTTACAATTTAAATTTGAGAGCTTTGTCTAAGGTAGATTTCGGTGTGTTTTATTATGACATAGGTCAGATTCGCAGCACGGAATTATATAACAGAACCCCTTTCAGGGTATTTATGGACAGCTTGTCTATGAAAGAGCTGATGCGTAAGACGTTTTATGTGAAAATCTTGAATGGTAAGCAATATAAATTGCATCGAAGCAAAGAAAACATTGATAAAGCCCCTGTAAGGTATTTCGATCGTTGGGAAAAGGTAGGAAGGGCAAAAATAAAAATTCTCACCACCGATCATTTTTCCTTACGCAACATAAGAGATAAATTATATGCATTTACCGTGAACGACATCAAAACACTGGCAAAAGTTTATCAAAGCCGGCTGGATTTGAGAACCGATCCTGATCAATCATCCATTTTGCGGTTTACGATTAATGGAACATGCATCGAAAAAGAGATTGATTATTTGAACGCATTGATTGAAGCATACATAGAAAGAGGGTTGGAAGAAAATAATTTCATAGCCACCAATACAATCAAATTTTTGAACGAACAATTGGAAGCCGTGGCGGACTCTTTGGTCAAAGCAGAATATTTGTTGGAAAAATTCAAAACAAATTTGAACCGGGAAAAAATTTTAATTGAAAACAGGGCCTTGGTTCCTGCCACCGAGCAGATTGAGAAAGAAATGATAGAAGTGCAGTTTACCATCAATTATTTGGAAGATGTCAAGCAAAAACTATTGGATAACCAGGCAGACAGGATTGTTTTGCCGGCCATCACAGGACTGGCTGTACAGGATCCTTTGTATAGGGCTATTTCTGAACTAGTTCAATTATACATTCAGAAAAAAATGATCAAATATGAAGCTACAGAAGAAAGCTACGCCAATAAATTATTGCTGACGAAAATAGAGTTACAGAAAGAAGCCATCATGAGCAATCTTGACTCGCGCATTGATAAAGAAAAATTTCATCTGGCACAATTGAAAGAGCAATTGAGAAGCTATGAAGCAAAGCTTGAATTGATGCCCTTGAAAGAAACCGATTATTTCAGAATACAAAGAATCTACAAGCTAAACAATGATTTCTACACCTATCTATTGCAAAAAAGAAGTGAAGCTGCCGTGGCAAAAGCTGCCAATATTGCAAAAGCCCAGATACTTGAACCGGCCAGCCCATACACGGTTTCGTTTGTCGGTCCAAACAAATCGATGATATATATTAAAAGTATTGTAACGGCATTGATTATTCCTTTTGTGTTGATATTTTTCTTGTTTATTGCCAATAATAAAATTATCGACAAGTCAGATGTTGAGAGCAATACGACCATTCCGGTTATAGGAGTGGTGGGTCATTCACCAAAGTCGACCAATACGGTGGTGTTTGATCATCCTAAATCGCTCATCTCCGAAGCATTCCGGATGATTCGTACCAATCTTGTTTATTTGACTCACGGCAAAGAAAACCCGGTGATATTGGTTACTTCAACCATATCGGGAGAAGGAAAAACATTTAGCAGCATCAACCTTGCCTCCGTTTATGCTTTGTTGGGCAAAAAAACATTGTTGATCGGTGCAGATATGCGCAAACCCAAAATTTATGACGATTTCAAACTCTCTAATGAGGTGGGCCTAAGCAACCTTTTGGTTGAAGAAAGAAATCCGGATGAGGCAATACAACCTACCAGGTTTCAAAACCTGTTTGTATTGCTATCCGGTCCTACACCACCAAATCCGGCCGAATTGCTGGGTTCGGAGAAAATGGATCATTTGATGAAAATGTTGAAAGACCAGTTTGAAGTGATTATTTTTGATTCAGCTCCTTATGGATTGGTGGCAGACGCTATGGTTCTCAGCCGTTTTGCAGATGTGGTGGTATATTTGGTCAGACAAAACTATTCCAAGAAGCAGTTTGTCAAGCAACTCCAATCCGATTATGAAGAAGATAAAATAAAAAATGTAGGCATTGTCATCAACGACGTCCGATTACCCGGCATTATTTACGGTAAATATGGATATGGTTATGGATATGGATATGGATATGGTTACGGATATGGCTATGGAAAGGGTCGAACCCTGATCCTTAAAGAAGCTCAAAGCATCTCTGGAGGCAATACCCAACTCCCAGGATCCCGAAGGCAGACCAATCAATAAACCTGCAGGGATGATAGTGCCGTAATTAGTTCCAATGGTAGCTCCGGTGCTTAATCTCAGCCATTTAAGCACATAAATGTCACCGCCAATAGCCATCACCGGATTGTTTAAAGTTTGAGTATTGGTGTTAAATGGAAAAACAGCATCAAATCCAAGTTCTATAAATGGAAAATCGTCTTTCCAAATAACATAACCGGCACCGGCCCGCAATACTGTCGGAAGTTGTGATTTAGCACTTGCAGCACCTTTCCATTCAAAAAAATCGCCGCTGAAAGCTTTGGCGGCCTCACCGAACACATTATATGATTCGGCTCCTGGAGAGTCGAATGAATTTAATGTATCGTTATTGGCTTGATATACGTTACCATCCCACGTGATGCTTCCTATGTCGTTAACAGCCAAACCCAGTTTTATTTTGTTTTTTAACCAGATGCTGATGCCTGCGTCAAATCCAAAACCCGAACCTACCCCTTTGGGAAGGAAGCTGTTGGCAGGTGGAAGTGCTGAAGGATTTTGTGCTGTCACAGAAGAATCAAATTCGAATCCCAGAGAGGGCGAATAAGCCATTTCGGCAGTGAGATGGTTGTTTGCCGCTTCCACGTTGGCATATGCTATACCTTGTAGGTATTTCACACCAAAACCTGCAAATAATTTGAAATCATCTTTGTCAATAATGGACTTTCCGTAAGAAAAATTAAATTCTCTTACCCAATTCATACGGAATTTTGTACCATCAAAAAGCTTGCTGAAGGGTTGAGGGTTAGATGGAATACCTAAAACAACCGAATCTTTATTATAGTTTGGGTTATTACCTATGTTGTTGCCTTGAGAATCGTATTTTTGATCAAAGTAGGGTGCATTAAATCCTAAAAAAAGAATTTCGGAGGCATTCTTATTTAAGACGGAAAACATTTGCACTCTGTCTTTGACACTGAAGGCAAATCCACCCGGCTTGCCGGTTTGAATGGAGAAGCCAAGGGCCATAATATCCGCATTGAAGGCGTTGGTTGCATCTGTAAAAGCTTGGGCAAGTGCTTCCTTTTTTTCCCAGGAAAATGACTGTGAATTATTACCTCCTAAAATACTTGTGAAGGCCTCTCTTGCTTCGGGTTTTGTAAGTGGTTGGGAATATAATGAATAAGCACCTTCTAACAAAGAAAAAGTGATTTTTTTGTCTTTCCAACGGGGTTTCCAACCAAGATTGGCAGGATTGATTCCTGTACTTTGATAATCGGTAACAAAAGTTGTAGATGCACCGGCACGACCGGTTGATGTGAATACGCTCATTTCAATTTGCCCGTTCATTGTCAGACAAAGTCCAAGACCGGTGAACAATAATAGTTTTTTCATGACAGCTAATTTTTCTGACAAAGTAATTTAAAAAAAAAAAATTGACAAAATTTAAGAAGGGTATTGAGGTTAAAATGCAAGAATGAATTTATAAACGGTTGCTTTTTGCCTTTGAATGGAATAAATGTCGAATAAGCTGTATTATCCCTATAAAATATGGTTCTATAACCAAAAGGTTCACAATTGCGAACCGGGTTTGATGATCGGTTTGATGTAGGGTTTATAAATTTTGTGATATAAAAAGGACTTTAAGTTTTTGTAAGCAAACCATAATTTTTTGCTCAAGCTGCGCGGGTGTTTGGTATACAATCCTTTGTTGACATGCGGAAATGGAATATCTGGGACAGGTTCATTTAAAAATTGCAAAGTTTTTGCCAGCCGTCTCCCGCGGCAAGGTCCATGATCAGAAAATCATCGGGTCTATTTTTGAAATATTCTTTCACATCGGCGATATGTTGCAAATAGACTTTTTTAAAATTTTCTTCATTTCCCAAGGGACGGCCGTTGCCATAGATATAATCTCTGATGGCGGTGGTCTCATCGTAAAAATGATTGTAACAGCTGCGGTACCATTTTTCGGGGTCTCTGTATGTCAATATAAATTTGCTGCCCGGAAAATGTTTGTCCATCTCTTTATATAGAATTGGCCATGGATCGTCTTCAAATGCATCATATTGTTGGGCTAATTCTACGAAAGGTTCTAAATTTCCATTGATCAGCGGCCGGGATAAGTGGTTTTGTGCCCCACACACTTTATATCCCAAGATGGTCAATGCCGTAGCCAAACTTGAGGTGCCGGTTTTGTGAAATCCAACTACGAAAACTTTTGTTTTTTTCGACATATTGATTTGCTTTAAAGTTTGTAAAGTTAATCCAATTTCCAAAAAGGAAGAATTATTATGAGTGTAGTTTTGAGTGGGATTGGCAAATAACTGTTCATGGATTGGGTTACATTCTTACAATCACAATTTGCTTTTGAAATTAGGATTTTGTGACGAACTTATGAAGAAAATTCGTTTAAATTTACGGCATTCAAACTTTTTTACAATTCCATGAAAAAAATAGGCATAACCGGAGGCATTGGCAGTGGCAAATCAATGATTGGTTTAATATTGGAATCAATGGGTTATGCTTTGTTTGAGTCGGACCGGGTAGCAAAAAAGCAATATGAAAAAAGAGAGGTGGTGCATAAATTAGAGCAGGCGTTGAAAACATCATTATGGACCGGAAAAGAGTTAGACAAAAAAAAGTTGGCTGAAATAATTTTTACAGATACCGGAAAGTTAAAAAGGGTCGGGCAAATCATTCATCCATTGGTGGCGGAAGAGTTTGAGAGGTTTTTACACTTACACCATGAAGAATGTTGTGTGTTTAAAGAAGCAGCCATATTGATTGAAACGGGACAATATAAAAACCTGGATGCTGTGGTGTTGGTCACAGCTCCGTTGAAAATCAGAGTTGAAAGAGTGGTGCAGAGAGATAACATAAGTCGCGAAGAGGTGTTGAAAAGGATAAGAAATCAATTGCCGCAAAGCCGGTTGATGAAATATGCCCATTTTGTCATCGTGAATGACGGAAAAAAATTGATTTTACCACAAATTGTAAAAATGTTGGAGCAGCTTAATTGCAGGTGATCATGCAAAATTATTTGGGGCTGTTTGTTATATTTTATTTTTTATTCACTCTTGGTATAGCATTTTTATTCTCAAAACGCAACCGTTCGACATTGGATTTTGCTCTTGCCGGAAGGTCTATGCCGGGATATATAACTGCCTTTGCATTGTTTGCTACGTGGTTTGGCTCTGAAACCATCATGGGAGCAAGTGGGTCTTTTTTAAATGAAGGAATTTTCGGGTTGTTGGAAGATCCTTTCGGAGCTTTCTTATGTCTGATTTTGGTGGGATTCTTTTATGCCCGTCCTTTATACCGCAAGGGCTATGTTTCGTTGAGCGATTTTATCAGGGACCGTTATGGCACTGTCAACGAGTTTGTTTTCAGTATTTTGATGATAATTTCATATTTTAGTTGGATTGCCGGACAACTGACGGCATTGGCGTATATTTTCAATATCCTGTTTGGTTGGGAAATGTTTATGGCATTGCCAACGGCTACGGTGATCGTCATGGTTTTTACGGTTACCGGCGGGATGATTGCCATATCGGTCACCGATTTTTTTCAAAGCATAATGATAATTGCCGGTTTGTTAATAGCACTCTATTTTATTGGCGGACAGGCAGGAGGCATCCATGAAGTATTGTCTTCAATACCCGCTGAAAAATGGTCTTTGAGCAAAGCCGTGGAAGAACACGGGATATGGCATGTAATATCGGCAATAGTCACATTGGGTTTTGGAAGTATCCCATCGCAAGATATATTTCAACGATTGTCGACAGCCCGTAATGAAAAATCTGCCGTTATTGCGTCTTTTGCCGGTGCTTTCATGTATTTGACCATTGCCTTTTTACCTATTTTGCTGGGGGCTGCATCGTATAAATTTTTATCCGCAAGGCATGAAATCATAGACCATGAACAAATGGTTTTGAGCGTAGTATTGATGATTGATCAACCTTTGGTGAAGATTTTATTTTTCGGATCAGTTTTGTCGGCGATCGTCAGTACTTCTTCGGCAGCAATTTTGGCTCCGGCTGTGGTATTGGGCGAAAACATCATTAAACCTTTACGGAGAAATATGAATGACAAGCAATTGTTAAATACCATACGTGGGAGTGTAGTTTTGATAAGTATTTTAGCATTTGTTTTGACATTGCGCGGTGAAAAAATATTCCGTCTTGTCGCATTGTCTTCTTCATTCACATTGGTGTCATTATTTTCAACGGTTACCTTAGGTTTGTTTTGGAAAAAAGCAACCCGTTACGGGTCTTTATTTTCAATGTTGTCAGGTATAATGGCTTGGACAATTGCCGAAATAAAAAGCACAGATTTTCCGCCGGTGTTGGTTGGGTTGTTTGTTTCTTTTTTAATTCATCTCTTGATTGATTTGATTATTTCTGCAAAAATGTGACTATGCAGACATTTTTCTGTCCGAAAACTGTAATGTGAAATTTTTTTTGGATTTTTGCTTGATTTAAATTATGGAAAATCAGACAAAAAAACAGAAAACTCTTGTCGAGACCTTTGACTTGAGGGCATTTTTATTCCGATTGATAAAAAACTGGTATCTTTTTGCCTTGTCGCTGTTGATCGCATATGGTTATGCATACTATAAAGTAAGGTACAGTCCGAATATCTATAGCACATATGCCAAAGTATTGGTAAAAAGTGAATATTCTTCATGGGGGCAAGAGTATTTTTTGCGAGGATTGGAATTGGTCAGTGCGCGCAATACATTCAAAGACGAGATTGGGATTATACTGTCTTACAATTTAAATTTGAGAGCTTTGTCTAAGGTAGATTTCGGTGTGTTTTATTATGACATAGGTCAGATTCGCAGCACGGAATTATATAACAGAACCCCTTTCAGGGTATTTATGGACAGCTTGTCTATGAAAGAGCTGATGCGTAAGACGTTTTATGTGAAAATCTTGAATGGTAAGCAATATAAATTGCATCGAAGCAAAGAAAACATTGATAAAGCCCCTGTAAGGTATTTCGATCGTTGGGAAAAGGTAGGAAGGGCAAAAATAAAAATTCTCACCACCGATCATTTTTCCTTACGCAACATAAGAGATAAATTATATGCATTTACCGTGAACGACATCAAAACACTGGCAAAAGTTTATCAAAGCCGGCTGGATTTGAGAACCGATCCTGATCAATCATCCATTTTGCGGTTTACGATTAATGGAACATGCATCGAAAAAGAGATTGATTATTTGAACGCATTGATTGAAGCATACATAGAAAGAGGGTTGGAAGAAAATAATTTCATAGCCACCAATACAATCAAATTTTTGAACGAACAATTGGAAGCCGTGGCGGACTCTTTGGTCAAAGCAGAATATTTGTTGGAAAAATTCAAAACAAATTTGAACCGGGAAAAAATTTTAATTGAAAACAGGGCCTTGGTTCCTGCCACCGAGCAGATTGAGAAAGAAATGATAGAAGTGCAGTTTACCATCAATTATTTGGAAGATGTCAAGCAAAAACTATTGGATAACCAGGCAGACAGGATTGTTTTGCCGGCCATCACAGGACTGGCTGTACAGGATCCTTTGTATAGGGCTATTTCTGAACTAGTTCAATTATACATTCAGAAAAAAATGATCAAATATGAAGCTACAGAAGAAAGCTACGCCAATAAATTATTGCTGACGAAAATAGAGTTACAGAAAGAAGCCATCATGAGCAATCTTGACTCGCGCATTGATAAAGAAAAATTTCATCTGGCACAATTGAAAGAGCAATTGAGAAGCTATGAAGCAAAGCTTGAATTGATGCCCTTGAAAGAAACCGATTATTTCAGAATACAAAGAATCTACAAGCTAAACAATGATTTCTACACCTATCTATTGCAAAAAAGAAGTGAAGCTGCCGTGGCAAAAGCTGCCAATATTGCAAAAGCCCAGATACTTGAACCGGCCAGCCCATACACGGTTTCGTTTGTCGGTCCAAACAAATCGATGATATATATTAAAAGTATTGTAACGGCATTGATTATTCCTTTTGTGTTGATATTTTTCTTGTTTATTGCCAATAATAAAATTATCGACAAGTCAGATGTTGAGAGCAATACGACCATTCCGGTTATAGGAGTGGTGGGTCATTCACCAAAGTCGACCAATACGGTGGTGTTTGATCATCCTAAATCGCTCATCTCCGAAGCATTCCGGATGATTCGTACCAATCTTGTTTATTTGACTCACGGCAAAGAAAACCCGGTGATATTGGTTACTTCAACCATATCGGGAGAAGGAAAAACATTTAGCAGCATCAACCTTGCCTCCGTTTATGCTTTGTTGGGCAAAAAAACATTGTTGATCGGTGCAGATATGCGCAAACCCAAAATTTATGACGATTTCAAACTCTCTAATGAGGTGGGCCTAAGCAACCTTTTGGTTGAAGAAAGAAATCCGGATGAGGCAATACAACCTACCAGGTTTCAAAACCTGTTTGTATTGCTATCCGGTCCTACACCACCAAATCCGGCCGAATTGCTGGGTTCGGAGAAAATGGATCATTTGATGAAAATGTTGAAAGACCAGTTTGAAGTGATTATTTTTGATTCAGCTCCTTATGGATTGGTGGCAGACGCTATGGTTCTCAGCCGTTTTGCAGATGTGGTGGTATATTTGGTCAGACAAAACTATTCCAAGAAGCAGTTTGTCAAGCAACTCCAATCCGATTATGAAGAAGATAAAATAAAAAATGTAGGCATTGTCATCAACGACGTCCGATTACCCGGCATTATTTACGGTAAATATGGATATGGTTATGGATATGGATATGGATATGGTTACGGATATGGCTATGGGTACGGATATTACTCTGAAGACAGTCAGAAAAAGCAGGGAGTTGTCCATAAAGTAATGAACTTTTTCAGAAATGAGTTTAAAAAAACAAGCCGTTAGCGGCATTTTTTGGACTTCTCTTCAACAGGCCGGGGCGCAGATAATAAACTTTGTCATTTCTGTTATACTTGCCAGAATTTTGCTTCCGGAGCATTTTGGAAGAGTTGCTTTGTTGGGTGTTTTTATTGCCATAGGAAATACGATCGTTGATGGCGGAATGAACCAATCATTGATCAGGAAGAAGAACCCTGACATTAGGGATTACACATCGGTATTCTATGCAAATTTTATTTTTAGCATTCTTTTGTATGTCATCTTGTATTTTTCTGCTCCTTTGATCTCAAAGTTTTACAATCAACCATTGATGTCCGGATTGTTGAGGGTTTATGGATTGGTTTTATTTATCAACGCTCTTGTGTTTGTGCAAAATGTCAAATTGACCATTGCATTAAATTTTAGAAAACAATTGCTTATAAGTTTGCCATCTACAATTTTAAGTGGTATAGTGGGAATCTTCATGGCATGGCAGGGTTTTAACGAATGGAGTTTGATCGGCGTTGCAATATCCAGAGTAACATTTTTAGCGATTCAGCTATGGATTTATGATCCTTGGCGTCCTTCCGTGAAGTATTTCGACAAAAACGTATTAAAGCATCATTTGGAATATGGTGTAAAAATTGCCATTTCAGGGATTATCGACACTTTTTTTCAAGAGATCTACGCCTTGGTGATTGGCAAGTTTTTTAATATTTCACAGTTGGGTTATTTCAATCGAGCCAATCAACTCAGACAATTGCCCGAAAGAAATATTTCCGGCGCTCTCGGAAAAGTTACATTTCCATTATTGAGCAAAATAAAAGACAATCGGGATCGATTGAAATCAGCCTATAAACGCATATTAAAAATATCCACTTTTATTGTGTCTCCGGTTTTATTGTTGATGGCTGCTTTGGCCGATCCGTTGTTTCGTTGGCTTTATACAGATAAATGGTTGCCGGCAGTTCCCTATTTTCAGATATTGTCTATTGCCGGAATTTTCAGGATTGTCAATTCTTTCAATATCAATATATTGGTGTTGAAAGGAAGTGGCAATCAGTTTCTTTGGGTTTCTATCCTGAAAAAAATCGCATTGGTGATAGTTATGCTTGCTTTGCTTCCAATGGGCATATATGGTTTAATCTGGGCTGTAGTGATACAATCTTTTATAGCCACATGGATAAATGCTTATTACTCCCAAAAATTCTTGAATTATAATGTCTTGCAACAGTTTGGAGATATGTTTCCAATAGTGCTCAATGCTTTATTTGCATCAGTGATTGTATGGTATGTCGATTCAAATTATATGGGGCATTTGAATAATTTTTTGAGAATAATCGCAGGGATAACGTTGGGGGGGGGGATTTACTTGGTAACATCAATAATATTTTTCTTTGATTTGTGTTTGGAAATTAAGGATATAATGAGAGGGATGAGTGAAAAATTAAAATTTTATTAAATTTATGCTTAAAAATGCAGAATAATCAAAATTTATTGCCTGTAACCCAATCGTTTTTGCCACCCATAGAGGAGTATATCTATTGGGTAAGTAAGGCATTTGACAATCGCTGGCTGACCAACCGGGGTGAATTGGTCAAATTGTTGGAAGAAAAAATCAAGCAGCTATTTCATTTGGATCATCTGTTGCTCACAACGAATGGCACTTTGCCATTGCAAATGGCCGTGAAATTATTGCCTCCGGGTGAAATCATCACCACGCCATTTAGTTATGTGGCAACTACCGCTGCAATTGCATGGGAAAATCACGTGCCGGTTTTTGCAGATATCGAACATCATTATTTTACCATAGACCCCTATGAAGTAATAAAAAAAATTACACCTTCCACTGTGGCTATACTTGCCACTCATGTTTATGGCAATGTGTGCGACTTAGAGGCATTGGAAACAATTGCGAAGGAAAACAATCTTGTATTGATTTATGATGCTGCTCATGCTTTCGGAGTAAATTACAAGGGAAAAAACATTTTCCGGTACGGCGATATCAGTACATGTAGTTTTCATGCCACGAAACTTTTTCATACCGGTGAAGGAGGATCGATAGTTTGTAATCGTGAAAACTGGAGGCAGGTTTTATTTGACCTGCATAACTTTGGTCACAAAGGTCCGATCGAATTTAGCGGTATAGGGATCAACGCAAAAATGAGCGAGCTTCAGGCAGCCATGGGGTTGGCAGTTTTTCCATATATTGACAAAATAATCGGCAAACGCAAACAAGTGGTCGAAAATTATACCTCTCTTTTAACGAATACATCGTTGCAATTGATCAATATAAGGCCCGGAACTCAATGGAATTATGCTTATTTCCCGGTGGTTTTCCCTTCGGAAGAGAGTTTATTGAAAGCTGAACAAAAATTGAAAGAAAACCATATTTTACCAAGACGCTACTTTTATCCATCGCTCAATAAACTTCCTTATGTGACCTATGAAAAAATGCCGGTGGCTGAAGACATATCTTCCAGGGTGTTGTGCCTGCCACTCTCAACAGAAGTAACCAATGAACAAATTGAAAAAATTACATCCATCATCAAAAAATGCCTTTAAAAAATTGAGTTGTTCATGGTATGCAGTAAAAATTAAAAAGAAAACGAAAAAAAATTAAATTATGAAAATAGCCATCATGCAGCCCTATTTCTTCCCTTACATTGGTTACTTTCAATTGGTTAATGCAGTTGACAAGTTTGTTTTTTATGATGATGTAAATTTTATCACCAGAGGGTGGATCAACAGAAACAGAATACTGTGCCATGGAAAAGATATGCTCATTACCGTACCTTTGAAAAATGCATCGCAAAATAAATTGATCAATGAAATTAAGATAGTGGAAGATGAGCGTTGGAAACAAAAATTGTCCAAGACCTTAGAGATGAATTATAAAAAAGCTCCTTATTTTTCTGTAGTTTATGCGATATTTCAAAACGTTATCAATTGTGATACAACATTTATTTCGGATATGTGTATCAATAGTGTTATGGCAGTATCACATTATCTCGGCTTATCCACCATTTTTGAAAAAAGCTCCGAAAAATATCCTGACACAAGAGGACTAAAACGCGAACAAAGATTGATAGAAATTTGCCAAAAAAATAATGCCAAAAATTATATCAATCCGTCCGGAGGTAAAGAATTATATAAGAAAGAAGATTTTCTACGTCAAAATATTAATTTGTTTTTTATAGAAAATACGCTACCGACATATAAACAATTCAATCATGATTTTGTGCAGGGATTGTCAATCATTGATGTAATGATGTTTAACAGCCCGGAAGAGATAAAAAAAATGTTGAACCAATATAAACTGGTGTAAGATGCAAAGAATAGCCATACATAGTGTGCCGAGATCAGGATCTACCTGGTTGGGAGAAATTTTCAATTCACACCCCGGGGTCATTTACAAGTATCAACCATTGTTTTCATATGCATTCAAAGGCAGGTTAAACGAACACTCTACATATGAAGATATTGTACGCTTTTATGAAGAAATTGCGCAAAGCAAGGATGATTTTATCAATCAAACTCAAGCAAGACAAGAAGGTAAATTGCCGGTTTTTCGAAAAGACGAAAATCCGGTTGCTGTTGCATACAAAGAAGTGAGGTATCATTACATTCTTGAGAATTTACTGCAAAAAGACCCATCGATCAAAGTAGTGGGATTGGTAAGAAATCCCATGGCAGTGATATATTCATGGTTAACTGCACCAAAAGAATTCCGGAAAGATTTAGGTTGGAATGCCATGGAAGAATGGAGGTTTGCCCCAAAAAAAAATTTATGCAAAGCCGAAGAGTATAATGGTTTTGAAAAATGGAAAGAAGTCACCCGCATCTTTTTGAGATTGCAAAAAGAATACCCCGACAATTTTATGTTAATACGGTACGATAAGTTAATGAAAGATACTGAAGATACTGTAATCAGAATGTTTGATTTTTGTCATTTGGCATTTCATGAAAATACGAAACAATTTTTACTCGAAAGTCAACAAAAAAACAATCCGGATAAATATAGTGTTTTTAAAAAGAAAGATCGAGATGATGAATGGAAAGACAAGCTTGACCAAAAAATAATCAAAGAAATAGAGAAAGATTTGAAAGATAGTGAATTAAGTGTATTTTTGACATAAACTTTAAAAATGGAAGAAAAACCTTATAATGCCCGACAATTTTTCGATTCGTGGTATTCGTCTGCGCTAAATGCAGGGGAGTTTAGCGATCGTATAACCTTATCGCCAAATTATACAAACTTAATGATGAAATACCATTATAATTTGGTGGAAAACTTAATAATAGAATTTCTTCATGATAAAAATATTTCAAAGCCAAATATATTGGATATAGGTTCCGGCACAGGACATTGGCTGGAATTTTATCATCAATTGTATCCTGATGCAAAAATTATAGGACTTGATATTTCAGAGGTGGCCGTCAAACAATTAAATAAAAAATTAAAAAACAAAAACATCGAAGTTATGTGTTTTGACATTTCAAAGTCCTTTAATCCGGGAATAAATTTTCATATCGTCAACGCCATAGGTGTGATGTTTCATATAGTTGAAGATATACAATGGGAAAATGCCATTGAAAATATTTCAAAAGTTTTGGTCGAAGGGGGATATTTTATTGTAAGTGGAAAGTTTGGAGAAACATCCGAAAATGTACAAAGACATGCTTCGGATAATTTTAAATCATGGGATGAAAGAAAAAAATTGTGGGAAGAAATACAAAACAAAAAAAATGAAGTTGTATTGGTCAATAAGCGTATAAGATCCTTAAAGTATTGGATAAAAACTGCTGCCAAATACAATCTTTATCCGGTAGATTTTATGAAACAACCGAAACTGAACAAAATAAAGACCCCCGAGAATAATTTGTTGGTTTTTATCAAAGAATCACCAAATTTATAAATATAAAAAATGGTGTCATATATATTTTGATAAAGATTGAATTTATGTTTGGCATATTGAAAAAACGGGAAAAAATTTTTTGTATTGGATTTAATAAAACCGGAACCACAACCTTGGCAAAAGTATTGGAAGATTTTGGTTATAGATTGGCAGATCAAGATCAAAGCGAACGCTTATTCAGATATTGGAAGGAAAGAAATTTTAAGCCGATTATTGAGTTTTGTAAAAAAGCAGATGCTTTCCAGGATATTCCGTTTAGCCTGCCTTTTACATTCCAGGTATTACACTTTGCATATCCACATGCAAAATTTATTCTTACGGTCAGAGATTCCGAGGAAGAATGGTATGAATCTCTCTACAGATACCATGTTAATTTATTTGGTGATGGTAAAACTGTTACAGAGGAAGATCTTCAAAATGCCAAACATATATGGAAAGGTTGGGCTTTTGAGGTCAATCAGCATCGATACCATCCACCCAAAGGAGAGCCGTATCACAAAGAAACATTAATAAAAAGTTACAAAACCCATAACTATATTGTAGAAGAATATTTTCACGATAAGCCGGATAGTTTTATAAAAATTAATGTGGCGAAAAAAGAGGATTACTTTCGCTTAGCGCAATTTTTAAACAAAAAACCATTGTACGATGATTTCCCTTGGTTGAATAGATCAAAATAATCTAAGTTTAGATACCTCCTGGTTTATTTATTATATACAATAAATCATTCAAACTGAAATTTAAAGAATTTTAAAGAATTGAAATGAAATGTATAGTGATCATCCTATCAAAGTGAGCATTGTTTGTTTGACTTACAATCATGAAAAATTTATCGACCGATGCATAGAAGGTTTTTTGATGCAAAAAACCAACTTCCCTTTTGAAATTTTAATTCATGACGATGCTTCAACAGATGGAACGGTAGAGAAAATCAAGCATTACCAAAGAACATATCCCGGGTTAATATACCCTTTGTTTCAAAAGGAAAATCAAATGCAACGGGGCGTTTGGCTTATCAATTTCATATATAATTACCCACGGGCAAGGGGAAAATACATTGCTTTTTGTGAAGGTGATGATTTTTGGACCGATCCTTTTAAGTTGCAAAAACAGGCTGATTTTCTCGACCAAAATCCGGATTTTGTCGGTTGTTATCATAATAGCATGTTGGTAGACGAAAATGGTCATATATTGAAAGAAAAAAGATTTACCGACAAAGAATTTGTCATAGAGCAAAAAGAATTAATACTTGCCAAAAAAGCCATGAGTTCTCCCACCAACATGTTTCGTAAGATTCCCGAACTCGCCAATCTGCCCGAACCACTCAGAAATTGCATTGGTGGTGACTCATTGCTATATCATTTATTGGGGTTTTATGGAAAAGTGAAATACATGACCGGCATACAACCTTCTGCTTACCGGGTGCATTCCGGAGGTGTTTGGAGCATGAAACCCGAAAGCATGCGATTTGAAAAAGGTATTCATAATTTATTGTGTTTCAAAGAACATATTCAATTGCGTTTAGGGATTTCTCATCCTTATGCGAAAGAGATAAATGAGGTAATCTTGGAAGAAACTTGCAAATATCTCAACCGCTGTGTCATGAATAGAAATTTCAAAGAATATTTTAAGATTTGGAGACAAATATTTCAAAACAAGAAATTGCCAAAAGCTTATATTGCTTATAAATATATTATGTCTCAAAAAGAAATGGTGAAAAAATTATGGAAAAAAATATAATCAGAAGAGAGTCAATATGGGCAGATAAAATGGATAAAAGGTGAGTGGAAAATAATCACTGACAATTGTTGCGGTGTTGAATTCAAAATACCTACCTTTACGACAAAAATTGAAAGATCGAAGTAGGTATGGATAGTGAAGATATTTATGTAAGTATTGCTTGTATAACATATAATCATGGAAATTTTATCCGTGATGCTTTGGAAAGTTTTTTGATGCAAAAAACCAACTTCCCCTTTGAAATTTTAATCCATGACGATGCTTCAACCGATCATACACAAGAAATAATCAAAGAATATGAGAAAAAATATCCCGGCATCATAAAACCCATTTATCAAAAAGAAAATCAATTAGCTAAAATTAAGTCCGGGATCATGTTTATCTATAATTTTTCGAGGGCAAAAGGCAAATATATTGCATATTGTGAGGGGGACGACTATTGGTTGGACCCATACAAACTACAGAAACAAGTGGATTTCTTGGATAGTCATCCATCGTATTCGGCTTGTTTTCATGCATATATGCCTGCCAATGAAAACGGAAGGATTTTAAAACCATACAGATTTTTAAATATTAGCGATGCTTCTCAAGAGGATTTAATTTTTGCCAGAAAAAGTTTGTTTAACAATACGTTAGTATTCAGAAACTACTTCAAGACAGGCGAATTGGTTTATCCTGAATGCTTCCGAGGAGTATATGGAGGCGATGCGCAACTGTTTCATTTATTAGGCACCAAAGGACCTGCAAAACACATGGATAACATAGCCGCTTCGGTATATAGATTGCATTCTGATGGTATCTTTACAGGCGTTAAAGACTTGCGGAAGAATGCCGAACGTTTTGTTTTGTTGGCTTCAGCCCTTAAAACGCATGCATCTTCCTTTATGGATCAAAAAAAACTACAGGAGTTTGATAAAATGTCTTTCTTGTTATCTCGAAGGTATTTGCAAAAAATGATAAAAAAAGGAAAAATAATTGACCTGGCTTATATTGTTAAAAAAGTTTACAAAACCCCCAATTTGTCATCAACCATTTTTATCAAAGAGTTATTAAAATTCAGTTATCAGCAGGTAATAGATAAAATAAAAAAATCATTGACAATTTAAAATTAATGCCTAATTAGGAAAAAGAGTTATTTCAATAAATTTGAGAATGAAAATATTGTTGATCACATCCGAAAAATTTTCACCCGCCGATAGGCCTTTGGCCGGGATTTTTCAAAAAGATCAGGCATTGGCTCTTAAAAATGCCGGACACGATGTGGTTGTTTGTGAAGGGAAAGTGGAGTTTTCATTGTCCGGTCTTATCAGAAAAGCATTTTTTGGCAAAAATATCACAGCCGCTTACAAACATATCTCGGTCAAAAAGGCCTGGTCATTGATTTTGCAATGGATTTTGGGCAAAAATGAAATAATACATTACGGGCATAGACATGGATTTGATGTTATAAGTTTTTCTTTCATCCCCTTCAATAACCCGGACCCCGGATATTCGCTAAAATTTTACCAAAGAACCGGTATGAAGGCGCTGATGGGATATTTTAACAAAAATCCCATGCCGGATATAGTGCATGCCCACAATGTGCATTGGGCCGGCGCACTTGCCAATGAATTTTCTGCTCAAACCCGTGTGCCTTATTTGATTACGGAGCATTCAAGTATAGTTGCCAAACAAGCACTGCATAAATCATTAGAAGCACCTTGCAAAAAATATTATGAAGAGGCAGGTGCGGTGGTGGTTGTTTCGAAAAGCTTAAAAGATGCGGTCAAAAAATATGCAGAAAGAGCAAAAATAGAGGTGTTGCCCAATGTGTTGCCTTTGGAATTTGAAAAAATGGCCAAAAACATTCAAGACAGTCCTCTTGTAACGAAACGGTCAACTATTGCTTTTGTGAATGTAGCCGGTTTGCTGCCTGTCAAAGCCCATGACCGTTTGTTGCAGGCATTTGCCATAATCTGCCATACAAATAAAAATGTCTCTTTGACCATCATTGGCGATGGTCCGGAAAGAGTGAAGCTACACGGCATAGCCAAAGCACTCAAAATAGAACATGCGGTAGAGTTCAAAGGCAGTATGACAAGGGAAGAGATAGCACAAATATTGCCGGAATTTGATTATTTTGTTTTTTCAAGTGATGTCGAAACCTTCGGAGTAGCAGCTCTTGAAGCATTGTCGTTAGGGTTGCCTGTAGTTTCCACCCCATCGGGAGGCCCCGGGTTTTTTATCAACGAAAGCAATGGCATTATATCTGAAGATTTTTCGCCATTCTCGTTGGCCAAAGCCATGCAGGAAGCCATGACCCGGCAATGGGACAAAAAACAAATCAGTCAAAAATGTATAGATCAATTTGGAGAAAAAGCATTTGTGCAAAAAATTGAAAAATTATACGGATCATTGATAAATCAAAACAGAAAATGAAAAATAACGGTTGGTTTATCTATAAACCAATGTGATAAAAGAAATTGTGTAATTGTTGTATATTTACGCCAAAATTTCCGGAATTTTATATTTAAAACAACGTGTTCAGAGAAAAGAAAATATTGGTATTGGCGCCGCATACCGATGACGGAGAATTTGGATGTGGAGCAACAATCAATCGTCTTATAGAAGAAGGCAATGAGGTGTATTGTGCCGCATTTTCTGCTTGCCGACAGTCGGTTCTTCCTCAATTTCCCCCGGATATTTTAATCACGGAAATAAAAGCAGCATCAAAAATTTTGGGAATCTTGCCCGAACGCCTGTTTTTATATGATTATGAAGTAAGGACATTTAATTATCGCCGTCAAGAAATTTTACAAAACATGATAGATTTACGTGAAAAAATACAACCCCACATCGTATTGATGCCTTCCATGAATGACATTCATCAAGACCATCATACCATTGCACAAGAAGGATTAAGAGCATTTAAATATTCGGCAATATTGTGTTATGAAATGCCTTGGAACAACATCACCTTTTCTACAACGGCTTTTGTGCCTGTTCAAGATAAGCATATCGAAAAAAAAATACAAGCCATAAAAGAGTATAAATCCCAGCAACACCGTTCTTATTCCGGTGACGAATTTATTCGTTCGTGGGCAAGAATGCGCGGTGAACAAATAAAACAAAAATATGCCGAGGCCTTTGAAGTGCTTAGGTGGATAATTTAAATTATCATGCCTCTTATTAAAGAAATATTGGAAAAAATAGAATACACGGAGTTTGCCGGAGATGCCGGGGTAATCATTCATGAATTGATTCCATTGGATGAAAACAACATGCGTCAAGATGTGTTGTTTTGGTGTAATGAAAAAAATATCGACAAGTTAAAAGAACTAAGAGCCGGAACGGTCATTCTTCCATTGAGTGCAAAAGATAAAATTAAAATTCAGCCACAAGTGAATTATATCTTTTGTCATCAGCCACGTTTATCATTCATGCACGTTCTTAAAGAATTTTTTGCCCCTTCAAAATCAACAAACACCGGATCAAACAATATCATACACCCAAGTGTAAAGATGGGGAAAAACGTTATCTTGGGAGAATATAATGTGATAGAAGAAAATTGTATCATAGGAGATAATGTAGTGATTGGACACAACAATGTGATCGGATGGGGTACGGTGATTGAAAACAATGTGGTGATAGGTTCTAACAATACCATAGGTGGGGACGGCTTTGGTTATGAAAAAAACAAACAAGGCAAGTATGAAAAAATTCCACATATCGGAAATGTGGTTATCCGTAAAAATGTTGAAATTGGTAACAACAATTGTATAGACCGTGCAGTGCTGGGTTCAACGGTTTTGGGGGAAAATGTAAAAGTGGATAATCTTGTACATATAGCCCATGGAGTGCAAATTGAAGAAAACAGTTTGGTCATCGCTCATGCCATGATAGGGGGAAGTGCCCAAATCGGAAAAAATGTGTGGATTGCACCCGGTGCACTCATAATCAATAAAGGAAAAATAGAGGATAATGCTTTGATAGGTATGGGGGCAGTGGTGATTAAGAATGTCGGGAAAAATCAAGTTGTTGCCGGTAATCCTGCCAAATTTTTGAAAAATTTAGATGATGATTCAGGAACATAATTCGTACTTATATTAAATTAGATTTGACTTGAAAAACAAATTATTCATAAGAATCTTAAATAAAACCGGTTTGTTAAAGTTTTTGTGCTTTAATACCCGGGTGGTGATAAATGACAAGGAAATTATTATTCCAATATTATCTTCGACAGGATTCGGACATTTAAACATGACGGAGATGTGGATGATCGATTTATTGAAAAAATTGTTTAATAAATTCCCGGATATACAGGGGTTTATGGATATTGGGTCGAATATTGGGCAAACATTGATAAAACTTAAGTCGGTTAATGCAAAAATTCCTTATATAGGATTTGATCCCAATCCTCAATGTGTTGCGTATGTTCAACGATTAATTCATGTCAACAGGTGGTCAAACACCCATGTTGTTGCCCTAGGTATATCTGATCATAATCATTTGGCAAAATTACAAATGTATACTCCTTCAATCACAGATAAAGCGGCTTCAATAATCCAAGAATTCCGTCGCCAAACAATTTATGAGGAATTTTTTGTTCCTGTTTTTGATTTTGAAACAATTTATCAAAGCTTTGATAAATTTTTCCCGGGAATCGTTAAAATAGATGTAGAAGGAGCCGAGTGGTATGTGTTGAAATCTTTTAATCCGTATTTGGAAAAACATAAACCTTTGATATTAATTGAAATTTTACCGGTTTATAATGAACATAACAAATCCAGATTAGAAATTCAAAATAAAATTGAGAGTTTATTAAAACAATCCGGTTATGAAATATATAGAATTGAAAAAAAACGAGTTAAATTTATGGGATTAGTACCTTTGGATAGAATCGGTATACATGATCGTTTAGATTGGACCGAT
Organism: Vicingaceae bacterium; assembly: GCA_026003395.1. Lineage (NCBI taxonomy): Bacteria > Pseudomonadati > Bacteroidota > Flavobacteriia > Flavobacteriales > Vicingaceae > Vicingaceae bacterium. Next base: position 67,204 of record BPHE01000006.1, on the reverse strand, counting down.
TATTTGTTGATACATAGTAGTCAAAGAGATTTTATAAAAGATTTAATCTCGAGAGATTAAAAAAATTTCAAAGTTTGCTTGAATAAAAATGACGCCAATATACATTGAAAACAAAGAAATTTTTACCGGGAAAGTGTGTAAACGGTGCCTGATGGATGAAAGTGATCCCATGATCCAATTTGATGGCCGTGGATATTGCAATCATTGCATCAATTATGAACGCAAAGCAAAACAGTGGATCATTCCGGGGGAGAAAGGAAAGAAAATTTTAGAACAAAAAATTAAAGAGATTAAAGATCAACGTAAAAAGAACCGTTATGACGTTATTTTGGGTATTTCGGGAGGAGTAGACAGCAGTTATTTGGCTTATTTGGCAGCACAGCTATGAATTGCGATGCTTGTTGATACATTTTGACAATGGTTGGAATACTGAAATTGCCAACCAAAATATCCGGAATATCATCAACAAAACGGGCTTTGATTTTTACACACTTGTTGTCAACTGGGACGAGTTTAAAGACCTCCAACGGTCCTATTTCAACGCCCACGTGATAGATATTGAGGCCATTACCGATCATGCTATCCTGGCCACAATGTTCCGCCTGGCAGCCAAAAATAAAATTAAATATATTTTAAGCGGATTTAATATCGCTACCGAAGGTATCTTGCCGAATTCTTGGACACACAGAAAACAAGATTCTTGGAACATTAAAGATATTCACAAAAAATTTGGAAAAATTTCTTTACGCACCTATCCATTTTATGGTTTTTGGGACAAAAGATGGTATAATTCCATTATGAAATATCAAAAATTAGAACCACTAAACTGGGTAGATTACAATAAAGAAAAAGCCAAAGAAACATTGAAAGAGTTTTTTGACTGGAAAGATTATGGAGGAAAACATCACGAAAGTTTTTTTACCCGGTTTTATCAAACTGTGATTTTACCCGAAAAATTTGGAGTGGATAAAAGAAAAGCCCACTTGAGCACCTTGATTATGTCCGGACAAATGTCACGAGAAGAAGCGATAAAAATTTTGGAAAATCCGGTCATAGATCCTCAAACCCGCAAACAAGACCTGCAATATGTTGCTTCTAAGCTGGATTTTAGCATGGATGAACTGGAAAATTATTTGCAAAAACCGAAAATCTCGCATTCATATTATGCCATAGAACCTTTATCAATACGTGATTATTTCAAGCTGTTGTTACAAGGAAAAAAAGTGTATTCTTAATGTATTTGAAAAACAAAACCATTCTTATCATTTCGCCCGAACCGTTCGGAAAAAATTTATTGTCGAAACATTATTATGCCTTGGAATTGGCAAGATTTAACCGGGTGTTTTTTTTGTGTTTTCCTCACGGTCAAACGGAATCTTTCATTCACACAAATATTTCGGAAAATTTAATTCAAATTGGGGTTAAAAATAATTTCGTGGCTATCAATATATTACCGGAGTTTTGGGTGAGAAAAATATTCCGCAAAAAAATTCAATCCATTTTGCGATTTGCGAAAATTCATCCTGACGTGGTTATTTCATTTTTCCCTTATTTTTTTTGGTGGTTAAAAGATTTTGGAGCACAAATACACATCTTCGGATTGATGGATTATTTTCCTAACCTGAAAAAACGCAATTTTCAAATAATTTATCAAAATACCGATTTAGTATTGACAGTAAGCAAAATCATCTCGGATCATTATGGAATGTTTAATGCCTATTTTTTGGGTCATGCCATACCCGGTGATTTGTTCGAATCTTTGAATAATAAAAACATCATCAACGAAGTTCCCAAAAAAGTTGGTTTTATGGGTACCTTAAAATCTCCTTATCTTGATTTAAATTTGATTCATGATCTGGTCAATTTCTTTCCTGATCTTGATTTTTACTTTGCCGGAAGCAAGTTGACTCCCAACAATCTTAATTATCATTTTTGGGAAGATCTTGCTACGTATCCTAATGTACACATGACCGGTTTGCTTACCGGCAATCATTTAACAGAATGGTTGTCTAATATGGATTTGTTTATTTTTCCTTATACAGACAAAGCCCCCTTGAGAACCTCCAATAGTTTAAAAATTTTGTTTTACCTTGCCACAGGAAAGCCTGTGGTGGCTTCCCCCATAGCCACTTATCAAAGCATTGATCCGAATATCATGATCGTCAACAAAAATTCCAATGAATTTTTGCATGCATTCAGGCATGTAGTTTCAAATTATAAAAACTTGGTTGAAGATGATTGGGTTTGCGAAAGAAAAAATATGGCACAAGAAAATACTTATGACAAAAAGGTTCTTCAACTGGATGAGTTAATAAGACAGCATTTGGACAGAAAAAAATAATCAAGTTGTTTTTCAGTCAGATTTAAAAATTTATCTTTGTCCATATTTGTCATAGCATTGAAAAATCGTAAAAAGATATTGTTTTTTCCGGCGGTTTCCATAGAAAAACCCATTTCAAGATCATGTTATTTTTATCGGGAGCTTTCGAAAAGACATATAGTGTATGTTTTCTCCTGGAAGGATTACAGAAATGATTTATGGTCGGGAAGGAACTTAAATGTGTTTAAAAAAATATATTATTGGCTGTCAAATTTGTTAGCCCCTTTTAAAATTGTAAAAAAGACGGAACAATTGTTTTATGTTCAATGGCCACTTATGCTGGATGCATATATCCATTATTTGTTCGGACATAATAGTGCAAAAAAAATAATGTACCGCTTCAATTCGTCACAAATAAAAAAATATATTAAAAAAATTAATCCTGACATCGTTATTTATGCCGACGGATGTTATTACAGCGTTACTTCCAATGATAAAAACATTCTACAAATTATTGATTTTCAAGATGATTTTGAAAGGATCTTGACACCGGCACACAAAGAGCATTTGAAAAAATCATGTGAAAATTGCCGGAAAATATCATTGATGCACCCAAAACAAAAAGCATCTTTGGAGAAAAAGATAGGTATGCATTGGAACGAAAACAAAATTTATTATTTGGAAAACGGTGTAAACGATGAAGTATTTAATGATCAAGTTTTAAAGATTAAATCCCAACAATGGCGGGAACTCCATGCACAAGGCAAAACAGTGGTTTCATACATCGGTTCCTCCCACTGGATTGATTATACGGTTGCTTCGGATTTGAAAAAATGGCTGGATCTAAATCCCGAACTCATCTTATTAATGGTTGGAAACTTGCCGAAATTTGTCGATCATCCAAGATGCCACTATACAGGAATTGTTTCACCCGGAATTGTCCCAGTTTATTTTTGGGCCTCGGATCTCGGTATGATATTAAGGAAAAGAGGGGACAATGTTGACCATGCATTTCCATTGAAAATGGTGCAATATGGCTATTGTGGAGTTCCCGTGATATCTTTGCCTATAAAGGTCATTGATGAAAAAAACATTCCGGGTGTGATGAAAGTAGATGATTTTACATATCCTCAGTTACAAAAAGCATATAATAGTTGGAAAGAGATGGACAAGACACGGCTCAGAGAGGTTATATCGGAATATTGGGCGCCATATAGTTGGAGTAGGTTGATAGAAGAATTTGAAAAAAATTGTGTTCAAAACCTTACGAAAGAATCATTATGATAACACTTCCCCGGCTCAATCAAAGTTTATTGTTACTCCTTTTGTTCTGGATGATTTTTGAGGGAGCTTTCCGCCGTTGGTTTTTACCGGGTTTGTCCAATGTGTTGTTTTTGGGAAAGTGGGTCATTTGTTTGATGCTTTATTTTTCTTATTATTTTTTGTCCGGAAGGTTAAAGATTTCTTTTCGGTATCCCTACCAAATCTTTATTTTCTTATATTTTACATGGTCGTTTTTAACCATATTTTTGAATGAGCATCCAAATCCTTGGGATGTATACATAATTGGTTTGTTTGTACATTTAATTTATATTCCATTAATCGGCATTGTGCCTGAGTATCTTGATTTTAATAAGTTTCAAAAAGGTATCGTGTGGTTGTCGAGAATAACATTGCCATTAGTTATTTTATCCATGTTTCAATTTTATTTGCCGCACGATCATATTTTAAACAAATTTATCAATGAAGAACAGTTAATAACACGCACAGGTCTTGGATTTACAAGGGTTACGTCAGTATTTACTTTTGTAAAACTATACAATGTCTACTTGTTGTTTTACACCACGATAATCACAGCATATTTGTTTTATTTGATAAGAAACCGGATGCCATACATGTTTCATTTGGTAGTTTGGGCTCTGGCAATAATTTCTACCTTTATGACGGGTAGCCGTTTGAGTTTGTTCCTCACTTTTTTCAATATCGCTTTGATAGCGTTTTATGTATTCACCGTATATGCCAATATGCGTTATTATGTTTCCATCGGAATGATCATTATACCGGCAGTTTTTATTGTATTATACAACACTACCGACATTGCCAGAAATGCCGTGGATTCTTTTATGGTTCGTTTTCAGCGGGCGGGTGCAAAATATAAAACCGAAGAAGGGGCCTATATAGATGTATATAATCGGAGTGTTGACCGCTTGGATTTTTTAAAGTACGCCACACTCACAGGTTTGCAAGGATGGGGTGTGGGGGTGGCATATCAAGGAAATGATAAACGTTTGAAAAGCAGATTTCCGGAATATTACGAGGAAGAAGGAGAAAGATTGTCTATTGACCTCGGACTTATAGGCATCACGATTGTGGTTTTGATGCGTATATTTATATTTTTTCATTCTTTAAATGTATGGTATGCCACACGTCACCCACTCTTGAAAATTATTCTTTATGCAATGACAATTTATCAAATACCCCACGTTTTATTGTTAAGCAATACAGTTTATAATTACATGGATAATTTTGTCTATTGGTTTAACTTTGCATTGATACTCGCAATGGCTAAGAATGCTCCAACAAATGAGGTATGAAATTTCAAGTATATTTGAATTATGCTTTAAAAAAACAATTGGAAAATTTTCCGGCCCTTTATATTTCTCTATTGAGATGGAAATACCGCAATCATTGGTTTAAAAAGAGAATAATCAATGAAAATACCGATATTGTTATTGAAGGTTTCCCCCGGTCGGCCAACAGTTTTTTTGTCAAAGCATTTGCATTGGCCCAAAACCATCAGGTTAACATAGCCACCCATGTGCATTCTCATGTGCATGTACTGGAAGCGATAAAAAGACAGAAACCTGTGGTAGTATTGATTCGTCATCCTGATGAAGCTATCGTATCCTTGAAAGCACTCTTCATTGAATCGGCAGGAAAAGGAAACAATTCCTACCCGCAGATGCCCATACACTTGATGATGGATTGGTATATCCGTTTTTATTCCGGTCTGTTGCCTTATAAATCGAAATTTGTGTTGGCTAAGTTTGACGATGTGACAAGCAACATAGATATAGTGATCGAAAATATTAATAAGAAATTTAATACGGCATTTCATCCTTTCGGCCATACAAAAGAAAATGAGTTTAAGATAATTGAAAATGCCCGCTTTCATTTAGCCCCAAGTGAATTGAGAAATAAAATCAAAATGCAAGTCAAAAATGAATATTTTGATAAAAATAATAAAAAACTGAGGGAATTGGCTTTGCAAACATATTTGGAAATGACACATGAATAAATCTGTAAACATACTCTGGTTGATGCGCCCTAAGATGGTTCAAGGTTTCAGTATAGAACAAGTATACCGGGCTATATATCCACACTTTGCCGAACCGTTTCACGTAACCATGCATCGTATGAAAAGTGCCTATAATCCCGGTCCGGCCGGAGTGTTGTTTGCCAATGGGTTTGAGATTGTTCATCTTACGGGGGGGAATACATATTGGGCAATTTGGTACCGTCTTTTGGGTAAAAAAGTGGTGGTCACTTATCATGATACACATCACTATGATTTTGACCTTTCGGGGTGGAAAAAAATGTTGCATGGATGGATATTCTACCGTTTGGGAATTTATTTCTCCCATGTTATAACCACAGTTTCCGGCTATTCAAAAAATAAATTGATCAAAAATTTTAATGTAACTCCCAATAAAATCATGGTCATTCACAATCCGGTCAGCCGAATTTTTATCAATGCCGGCAGAGAGCTTAGTCATAAACCGGAAAAATTCACCATCATCTTGGTAGGCACAAAAAAAAATAAAAACATCGAAACAGTATTGAATGCCGTCAAAGAACTGCCCGTGCGTTTGATCATCGTGGGGCCATTATCACCCTTGCAAAAAAATATCATCAAAGATTTTGGATTGGACGTAATAAATGAAACAGGGATAAGCAATGATCGATTGAAACAATTATATCAAATGTCTCATTTACTTTGTTTCCCTTCCTTGCGTGAAGGATTCGGATTGCCTGTGATCGAAGCCCAGGCCATGGGACTTCCGGTGTTGGTGGCAAATACTACTTCATTGCCTGAAGTGACAGGTCAAAGTGCTATATGGATAGACCCCGGTGACATCAATGGATGGAAAAATGCTATTGTGCGAATGATGAATGACAAAGAATTATACCAATCTTATGTGGAAAAAGGTCGGGAAAATGTTAAGCGGTTTTATCCCGAAAAAATTGCCGATCAATTGGAAGAAATTTACTTAAAATTGTTGTCATGAAATTTGTAAAAATAGATTCCGAAAATAAAGAATTACAAGCATTGTTGTTGAAAAAGGCAGCAGAGATTCATCACAGAAAAGCCGATACTTTGGAATGGATGCAGTGGAAATATTTTTCTTCACCTTTTGGGCCGGTTATAGGTTTTGCGGCATTTTCAGACGATGGCAATTTCTGGGGCGAATGTACCTATGGCCGGATGCAAATTCAAGGTAATAACAAAATATATCATGCTGCTTATTCATACCAAACCATGACGGATGCCTCAGCCCGTAGAAAAGGGGTTTTTAAAAACCTCCATCATCAATTGTTTGAAGCAATGAAGGAAGCGGGAGTGGATGGAATTTTTAATTTTCCCAACAATAATAGTTTTCAACCTTTTCTTTCACTTGGGTACAAACCATTGGAGGGAATTATGCAGGGACTGAAAATTAATTTTCTTTTGTTGCTGAAGAATTTTTATCAGGTGGCGGTATCAAAAAAATTTTTCACCTGATTCAGCCGGTCAAATCAATGCCAAAGAAAAAAACAAGTTGATTCAATTTATCGATAAACATGGAGATAAACTGTATATCTACCCCGGCTTTTTATCTCCCCGATATACAAAAGAATTTCTTATGTGGAGGTTTTTCTCTTTTCCTTTATTTGACTACAGGGTTGTGCTTTATAAAGATATTGCCTTAATAGCAAGAATGGGAAGACGATTTGGGTTGCCCGAAGCTCAAATCATGGAAATTTTATTTACACAATTACCATCTGTGAATGATATCAAACAGGTTTTTAACATGATGCATAAAGAATTAAAACCGGTGTTTTTTTCATTTACCTGTAGCAATCAGCATCCTTTAAAGCCAATCCTTGCCCGTTCGGGTATGTTTTTTTTCAAGTCAAAGATTCATTTTTGTGTTTATGGATTAAATGATGCCACCAAAACAGATTTTGAATCAATCCCCTGGATAATTTCACCGGCATTATTTCACCGCTATTGAAAACAAAAGTAGTCATATTGATTGATTGGTATACCCCTGCATTTAAAGCCGGAGGCCCTGTCAGGTCAATGCAAAATCTTGTAAATCTTTTGCATGATCATTTTGACTTTTATATCATCACTTCATCTTTTGATGTGGACAAAACACTTTTAAATGTGCCCTTAGATCAATGGACTAAACAAGGCAATGCCCAAGTTTATTATGCAACCAATTTGACATCCGCGCTCTTGAAACAATTAATCAAATCCATTGAGCCCGGCACAGTGTATATTAATGGCATGTTTTCTTTCAAATATTCCATTTTACCGGTGATTCAATCGTTATTTCTCAAACGTCATATTCCACGATGGATAATTGCCCCAAGAGGCATGTTGCTTAAAAATGCAAGAAACGAGAAGCGATTGAAAAAAACAGTGTTTTTAGGTATGATGAAACATCTTGGAGTTTACAATAAAATAGATATCTGGCATACAACATCACCGGAAGAATCAAAAGATTTAATCCAATGGTATCCGGTTTTGTCAACCAAAATCAATGAAATTCCTAATCTCCCATTTACCTTTACGGATGTACAACTGAAGGAAAAACCGGCCAATCAACTCAATATGGTCTTTTATGCCCGTTTGGCAAGAAAGAAAAATTTGGACTATTTGTTACAAATATTGCAAGAATGGGATAAAAACAACTGGCAACTTCACATCATTGGTCCGATAGAAGATAACAGGTACTTTGAAGAGTGCAAAACATTGATAAATGCACTTAATCAATCATCCTCGCGAGTATTGTATCATGGAGCAATGACTCTGGAAGATGCTGCCGGGATCATTCAAAGGGCACATTTGAGCGTCCTGCCTACAAAACACGAAAATTATGCCCACACTATTATTGAATTACTTTCATTAGGCCTACCGTCTTTGATCTCCGACAACACTCCATGGAATGATTTGAAACAGTACAATGCAGGTTATGTATTGTCTTTGCATAATAAAGAAGCATGGATAAATGCATTGAATCGGTTTTATGAAATGAAACATCATGATTGGTTCAGATGGCATCAAAATGCCAAACTTTATCCATTTAAAAAATTAAATACCGGAGAATTAAAAAAACAATATATAAAATTGCTTGAAGCATCAAAATAAATGGTAGAACGATGCCTGTTGAAAATTAATACTCTTAATTTTAAGAATGTTTTGACGCAAAAAATCAAATTCATTACCTTCGTGGCTTAAAAGCAGACAAATGTATATTCTGGGCATAAATGCGTTTCATGGCGATTCTTCCGCCTGTTTGATTAAAGACGGCAAATTGTTATATGCAATAGAAGAAGAACGGTTCAGAAGAGTGAAACATTGGGCGGGATTCCCTTCCGAAGCCATACGTTTTTGTTTGGAAGAAGAAAAAATATCGCTCTCCGATGTCGATTACATTACCGTTTCACGTGATCCGACCAAGCATTTCTTCAAAAAGGTCAAAAGAATTATACTTAATCCGGCAATCTGGCCTGCGGCATTGGATAGATGGAAAAATCGTAAAAATATCCTTGCATTGGAAAACCATTTTGCCCGGGATTTCGACATAGACCCCTCTTTAATACGGCGTAAAATAAAATTCATTGAGCATCACCGCAGCCATTTGGCTTCGGCTTTTTATGCATCTCCATTTAAAGAAGCGGCATTGATCTCGATTGATGGTTTTGGAGATTTTTCTTCTATGATGTCAGGCCATGGGTTGGATAATAAAATCATTCCTCTACAACAAGTTTTTTTCCCACATTCTTTAGGTATATTTTACACGGCCATGACACAATTTTTAGGATTCCCTCATTATGGCGATGAATACAAAGTGATGGGGTTGGCCCCCTATGGAAAACCAGTATATACCGAAAAACTGAGAAACATTATTTATGAAACCGATGACGGTCTTTTCCGTTTGAATCTTAAATATTTTGTTCATCATCATGCAGGAGTTTCAATGTCTTGGGATGGTGGGTCGCCTCATATTGACACATTGTATTCGGAAGAATTGATAGAACTTTTAGGTCCTCCAAGAAAAAAACAGGATCAGATAAACGAATACCATCGCGATATAGCAGCATCCACTCAACGTCTTACGGAGGAGATTATTTTCCACATGATTCAACATCTACATAAAAAAATTCCTGTAGACAATTTGTGTGTTGCCGGAGGAGTTGCTCAAAATTCGGTGGCTAACGGAAAAATAAGAAAAAACACACCTTTTAAAAATATATACATCCCCAGTGCGGGTCATGATGCCGGCACATCGGTGGGATCTGCATTCTATTATTATTTTCAAGAATTGGGAAACCGGCAAAGAGAACCCGTATGGCACGCCTATACGGGTGCAAAATATACCAATGATGAAATTGACCAAGCTATCCGTTCTGCAGGTTTGACCTCCCAATTGATAACCGACAAAGATTTGTTGCCCAAAGTTGCTAAGGCGTTGGCAGATGGCAAAGTGGTTGGCTGGTTTCAGGGGCGGTCGGAATTCGGGCCACGTGCTTTGGGACATCGTTCCATCCTGGCTGACCCGAGAAGAAAGGATGCCAAAGACCTGCTTAACCTTAAAATAAAACGCCGCGAAAGTTTCAGACCTTTTGCCCCTTCGATTCTTGAAGAATACAAGGATGAATATTTTGTAGATGCCGATCGTGTACCGTTCATGGAGAAAGTTTATCCCATTATACCCGAAAAACAAAATGAAATACCGGCTGTGACACACGTGGATGGAACGGGACGTCTCCAAACAGTAATGAAAGGAGATAGATATTATCAACTTATCGAAGAGTTTTATAAAATTACCGGGGTGCCTGTTTTACTGAATACTTCTTTTAATGAAAATGAACCTATCGTCAATTCACCACAAGAGGCCATTGATTGCTTTTTACGTACCCAAATGGATGTATTGGTTTTGGAAAATCATTGGATCGAAAGATGAAAATATCTTTAATCACAGCTTGTAAAAATAATGAATCAACCATTGCAGGCACCATCGAATCTGTAATAAAACAAAATTATCCGGATCTTGAATACATTGTCGTCGATGGTCAATCGACTGATCGCACATTGGATATAATCAATCACTATAAAAAGCATATCCATATTGTTGTCAGTGAGCCCGATAATGGCATCTATGATGCATTAAACAAGGGAATAAAATTGGCAACAGGTGAAATCATCGGTTTCTTACATGCCGACGATATGTTTGCATATCCTGATTTTCTTCATGATGTGGCCAAGCAATTCAAGCCTGGTAGATGTGATGCAGTGTATGCAGATTTGCTCTATGTCGACCGAAACAATCCCGGCAAGATCATTCGCAGATGGAGGTCCGGTGAATACAAAGAAGGTGATTTTTTGTGGGGTTGGATGCCTCCTCACCCCACTTTTTATGCCAAAAAGGAGGTATATGATAAATACGGCATGTTTGACCTTCGTCTGAGATCGGCAGCAGATTATGAATTAATGCTGAGGTTTATCCATAAGCATAAAATTCAATTGTGTTATATTCCGAAAATTGCCGTTTTGATGCGTACAGGCGGCAAAAGCAACCGAAGCTTTTTAAACAGAATTTTGGCTAACAAAGAAGACCGGCTTGCCTGGAAACTGAATCATTTAAAACCATTTTTTTTTACTTTATGGTTGAAGCCAATCCGTAAATTGCCACAATACTTTCAGTAGTTTTTTTAAAGTTTGTTTTCTATAATAAAAAAAGCACCTTTCAAGGTGCTTTTTTTATTATAAATTTTTAAATGGTTATAAGTAGGAATGAAGATTATAGGTTTTTGAAAGCTTTTTCAATCTTCTAAGGCCTCTTTCTTTGATTTGGCGAATCCTTTCTCTGGTCAGGCCGAAAACATTGCCAATCTCTTCGAGCGTCATTTCAGGACGTCCGCCCAAACCGAAAAACATTCTGATCACTTCGGCTTCTATCCCTTTAAGGTGTTTAAGCGAACGCTCTATGTCCTCGGCAAGCGATTGCTTAATAAGCTCATCAGTTGGCAAGGGTGTGTCGGTATTTTCTAAAACGCTTATCAAACTGTTGTTGTCTTCATCGTTGGCCATGGGGGCATCGAGCGAGGTTTGTTTTTTAGACATTTTGAGAGACAATTCCACTTTTTCAAGCTCCATGTCAAGGATTTCTGCCAATTCTTCAGGGGTTGGTTCTCTTTCGTATTTTTGCTCGAATTCTATAGTAGCACGGTTAATTTTTTGAATCTCACCAAGACGGTTGTGTGGTAGACGTATGGTGCGTGAGTTGTCTGCTGCAGCTTTCAAGATGGATTGACGTATCCACCAAACGGCATAAGAGATAAATTTAAAACCTTTGGTTGGGTCATATCTTCTTGCGGCTTCAATTAGACCTAAATTGCCTTCATTGATAAGGTCTTCTAAGGTAAGTCCCGTATTCTGGTATTGCTTTGCCACGGAGATGACAAATCTAAGATTGGCGCGAACCATCTTGCTTAAAGCTTCTTTGTCGCCCTTCTGGATTCTGTATGCCAATTCAACTTCTTCTTCGGGAGTGATCATTTCTTCCTTTGAAACTTCCTGCAAATACTTTTCCAATGATCTACTCTCCCTTTTTGTAATCTGTTGTGTAATCTTAAGCTGTCTCATGAATATTAATTTTTGGTTTTTATTATTTTTAAGCAAAAAGTATGCAAAATTAATAATTTAAACTATCTTCCCTTGCTAATTTTCGTTAATTAGACGTATTATTAACGCAAAAAGTTGTATTGTTTCGACAAATTAACATTTTTTTATTTTCGAACGATAAACACGTGATTGTCTTTAAATTTGAACTGCCATTTTGGCGGTTTGAAATATTGTTTGGCAAATCTGGTAAATACAAGAGTTCTGGAAGTGGCTTTTGAAGGTAATATTTTTTCTCCTTTTTTGGCTTCACCGGAATATTCAATGGTATGCACATTTGGGTGTTCTTCAAGGTAATCGCAAAGGATTTTACAAACAGTGTGTAATACTCTGAAGATATCTCCCTTGTTTGTCAATGTGTATTCTTCATCTTGATATTCTTCATTGATTACACCAAAAGAAATAGAAATGTGGAAATAATCATGGGCCTTACGCCCGATGGTTACTTCATATTTATCGCCAAACCTGTTGGTGAAATGATAGAAATAATGACCGGGAAATGTGGGTTTTTTATAAGAATACGTTTCAATTCCGGGCATTTTAAAAATATTTGGCAAAATTAATTCACAAAATAAATACATTAAATTATATTTGAACAATAACATTGCACGAGCTCAGTCAAATGTTTTCCAAATATAAACGTAAAGAACTTCAAGATGTTGCATCAGTTGTTTCATTGGTGTCAGTAATAATTTTTTTATGGATTGATTATCCTGTTCTTGCTTTTTTGGCCTGGTTGGTCCATGTTTGGGTTTATTACTTTTACGCTTCGAAAAATTCTTTGGATTATCCTTTTGCCGAATTGGAGATTCCTCAGTTGTATTATTTACAAATGGCTTTTCTTGCCTGGGTGACAATCAATCTCCCCAAAAAAAATGTCTTTTATAAAAATCTTAGAAATGCAATGATATCAAAAGAAAGCAAGGGAGATTTTATTAAAAAAATGAAGTTATACCACCATTTTTTTGTAAATGTCAATAGAACGCAAAAATTTATTCAAAAGTACTTTTTGAATTCTGAAGATAAAGAAAAAGTAAGTGTAGTGAAATACATCCTCGAATTATTTTATGATGCAAGTTCGGAATATGAAATGAAACAAATAATTTTTCCACTCATTCTGCAATTTTGCAAGAATCTGCAAATTGAAACCGGAAGCATTGAAAATTATTTTAAACTCATAATTATACGATATGAAAACAAACGCAAACAAATGGTCGGCAGTTTACCGGATGAATACAACTGGGCTTTGAAATTTATGGGACTGACACATCCTGTCAATATGTCGCAGTTTAAACAAAGATATTATCAATTGGCAAAAATGTTGCACCCCGATTTATACACTGATGAAAAAACAAAACAAAAAATGACAAATCAATTCAAATTGTTGCAGAAAGCAAAAATGATTATTTTAAAAAGAATCAGACAATAATGCCCGCAAGAGAAAAAAGAATCATTTTCAGGGCTGTTGATTATAGCATGCCTTTTCTTATCTTGTCTTTTTTGATGATGTTAAATTATGTTGCATGCATTAAAGAATTTTGGCCGTCAAATTGGGGCGCTGTTAAACCACATGATTTACATTATTTAAAAGGAGTGTTGTTTGCCCCTTTTTTTCATGGTTCATGGTCCCATTTGATTTCCAATATAATTCCATTGATTGTGTTAGGTGCTTTATTGCGTTATACCTATCCAAAACGATGGGGTATCATATTATTGTCGGGTTGGATATTTACCGGTTTTTGGACATGGTTGGCGGCAAGAGAGGCATATCACATTGGTGCCAGCGGCATAGTTTATATGTTGTTTGGCTTTTTGGCTATTTCCGGTTTTATCAAACAAAGCAAATCAATGATATGGATTTCCTTTTTAACCATTTTTGAATACGGAAGCATGGTATGGGGGATTTTGCCCATTAAACAAGAAATCTCGTGGGAATCTCATGCATGGGGACTGATTTCGGGAATTTTGCTGGCATTTGTGTTTAAAAATGACGGACTGAAAGATAAATTGTACAAGAGTGGGATGACAGCGACGTACCTGATGGTCCGGATGCATATTGGCGAGTTGATGAAAATGATGAAGAGTGGTTTGTAATTAAGAATCAAGACTTTTTTCATTGCTTCAGACTTGTATTCGCCTTTAAACAATTTTTCTTTAACCTTGGCAAAAGTTTCTACTGTATATTTAACATCATCAAGCGAATGCATCACTGTCGGAATTAACCGGAAGATAATTTGCCCTTTGGGTATAACAGGATATACAACTATGCTGCAAAAGAGATTGTAATTTTCACGAAGATCGAATGCTAGGTTAGATGCTTCAGTTGGGTCGCCACTCAGGTACACAGGAGTGACAGGGCTTTGAGGTGTTCCGATGTTAAAACCTTCTTTTTTGAGTCCTTCTTGAAGCGCATGCGTGATTTCCCATAGTTTTTCACGTCTCCAGGCGTCTCTTTTGATTAATTCCAATCTTTTCAAAGCACCAATGACCAATGGCAAAGGCAGAGATTTGGCATATATTTGGGAGCGGATATTGTATCGAACATATTGGCATACTTTCTCGGAGGAAGCAAGAAATCCGCCTATCAAAGCCATAGATTTGGCAAATGTGGCACAATAAAAATCTATTTCATCCTGCACTCCTTGTTCTTCTCCTGTGCCGGCTCCGGTTTTGCCCAGTGCACCAAAGCCATGTGCATCATCAACCAATATCCTGAAGCCGTATTTTTGTTTTAAAGACACAATTTCCTTTAAAATTCCTTGGTGACTATTCATGCCAAAGACTCCTTCGGTAATCACCAAGATTCCACCACCGGTTTCATCAGCCAGTTTTCCGGCTCTTTTGATTTGTGTTTCAAAACTCTCGATATCGTTGTGCTTAAAAACAAATCTTTTGCCTTGATGCAAGCGAACTCCGTCAACAATACAGGCATGTGACTCGGCGTCATAAACTATCACATCTTTCCTGTCGACCAATGTATCGATGGTAGACATAATGCCTTGATAACCGTAATTAAACAACACGGCGTCTTCTTTGCCGACGAAAGCGGCAAGTTCGGCTTCGAGTTGTTCATGATATTTTGTATTTCCGGTCATCATGCGTGCACCCATAGGATAAGCTAAACCCCAGTCGGCGGCAGCTTTGGCATCGACTTCCCTTACTTCGGGTTCGTTAGCCAAACCAAGATAATTGTTTAAACTCCATTGCAACACTTCTTTGCCACGAAATTTCATTCTTGCTGCAATGGGTCCTTCCAATTTGGGGAAAGTAAAATATCCATGTGCATATTTAGCGTATTGACCAATGGGTCCTTCTTTGGAATTGATTTTTTCAAGTAAATCTACTGCCGACATAATGTAAAAATTTGACGCAAAGATAAGTATTTTTTCTTTCCATGATTTTTTTAAACATTTGGTACTACTTTATTATTTAGGTATCAATAGAAACAGATTTTCATTGGGTGTTTTCAATCGGTCTTAAAATTTTGAAGGGTTTATATTGTGAAAATATTGTATTTTCGCAGTCAATTTTATTTATTGATGATTGGTGTAAGAAATAACAAATTGGCAGTTTCCATCTTAGGTCTGATCTTTTTCTTGATGTTCTTTACCAATTGCAGTGAATATCAAAAATTGGTAAAATCATCGGATTTTGAAGCAAAGTATCAAGGCGCATTGAAATATTACGAGAAAGGTGATTATGTCAGAGCGTTGCCGCTGTTTGAAGATTTGTTGCCGTATTTTAGAGGTACACAAAGGTCTGAAGATGTTTATTATTACTATTGCCAAACATTATACAAACAAGGTGATTATATACTTGCATCATATCATTTCGGTCGTTTTCACGAAACTTTTCCAACTTCTCCCCGAGCCGAAGAGGCCTTATTCCTGGCGGCAAGATGTTATTATCTGTTATCCCCTCCATATTCGTTGGACCAGGAAGATACTTACAAGAGTATTCAGTATTTACAACAATTTATCAATAAATACCCGCAATCGGCATTAAAGGATTCTTGCAGTGTTTTATTGGATAAACTTTTTGCCAAGCTCGAGAGAAAAGATTATGAAAATGCATATTTGTATTATAAAACCGAATACTACCAGGCAGCCATTGTGGCATTGCAGAACTTTATAAAAGATTGGCCTGCATCTACAAGAGTGGAAGAGGCAATGTATTTAATCGTAAAGTCCTGGTATGTATTGTATTCCAACTCAATTGAAAGCAAAAAAGCCGAGCGTTTGGAAGAAACATTGGAATCATACTTGAATTTTGTGGATAAATTCCCCAATTCTGTATATTTGAAAGATTTAGAGAAAATTTATGACGATATTTCAAAAGAAAAACAGAAATTTGCAAATTCAAAAACCTAAATATTATGTCAACAAAATTTAAAAGAACCGACATTCCGGTAACAACCATAACCCGTGATTTAAACAGAATTGCCGAAAAAACCGGTAATTTGTATGAATCGGTGGCAATCATTGCCAAGCGAGCCAATCAAATTGCCGATGAGATGAAAGAAGAACTTCATGAAAAACTTGAGGAATTTTCATCTTATACCGATTCGTTTGACGATATTTTGGAAAATAAAGAGCAAATAGAAGTTTCGAAGTTTTATGAAAAATTGCCCAAACCCTGGATTATTGCTACCGAAGAATTTTTGGAAGGCGATGTCTATTTTCGTAATCCTGCTAAAGAATCAAACGGCAGCGAAACAAATTCATGATTAAAAACAAAAAAATCTTATTGGGAATAACTGGAAGTATAGCGGCATATAAAGCCGCTATTCTTGTTAGAATGCTTGTCAAATCAGGGGCCGAGGTAAGAGTCGTGATGACACCCGATGCCAAAAATTTTGTTACACCTTTGACTTTATCCACGCTTTCAAAAAATCCTGTCTTGGTCGATTATTTTAATCCGGAAAATGGTAGTTGGAACAATCATGTTGAATTGGGTACGTGGGCCGATCTTATGGTCATTGCCCCATGCACGGCTCAGACGATTCACAAAATGGCCCATGGAGTTTGTGATAATTTGCTGACTGCTGTCTATCTTTCTGCAAGATGCCCCGTGCTTGTCGCACCTGCCATGGATCATGAGATGTATCATCATGTTGTGACACAAACCAATATTAAACTATTGAAAAAAAATGGCTGTGGAATCATCTCACCCGGATATGGATCGTTGGCGTCCGGAATTGAAGGCGACGGAAGAATGGCCGAGCCCGAAGAAATATTTTTGAAGATCGATACGTTTTTCCCGACAACCCCTTTTTCCGGAAAAAAAATTTTGATCACCGCAGGACCTACTTTTGAACCAATTGATCCCGTCAGATATATTGGAAATCATTCAAGTGGAAAAATGGGTTATGCTTTGGCTGAGGAGGCGGTAAAGAGAGGTATGGAAGTATATTTGGTGAGCGGCCCCGTAGCATTAAATCCACCTGCCGGTGTCGATCATTTTACTAAGGTTCAAACTGCCGTTGAAATGTATGATGCATGTATGGAGATATTTCCAAAAGTTGATATTGCTGTTTTTGCCGCTGCTGTGGCCGACTTCAAGCCAAAAACTACTTATTCTGAGAAATTCAAAAAAGACGGTCAGGAGTTTTTGAGCATAGAATTGGAAAAAAATCCGGACATACTTGCCGCCTGCGGAGCTATAAAAAACCATCAATGGGTCATAGGTTTTGCATTGGAAACAGAAAATGAAGAATATCATGCCTTGCAAAAAAAGAAAAATAAAAATGCCGATTGGATCGTTTTAAATTCATTAAAAATTCCCGGATCGGGGTTTGGCACGGATACTAATCAAATTGTTATTTTTGACGAAAATGACCGGGCGCATCCTTTTTCATTGAAAAGCAAAAGAGAATTGGCTTTTGATATATTTGAGCTGTTGCAAAATAAATTTACAGACAAACAAGAGAATAAAAAATAATAAATAAATTGCCCTTCAAATGAACTCAAATATTGGACATATTTCATCAAAGGTCAATTTATTGTGGCTTGTTGTGTGTTTGCTGTTATGTCAAATGCCGGTTTTATCACAAGAATTAAACTGTAATGTAAAGGTAAATGCAGATCAAGTTCCCAATGTCAACAAAAGGATTTTTGAAACATTGGAGAAAGCGATTTACGAATTTATGAACAATACAAAATGGACCGATGATGTATTTAAGCCTGAAGAGAGAATCGAATGCAACATATTGATAACCGTCAATTCTGCCATCAATAATTCTGAGTTTATGGCAACCATACAAGTGCAATCTACCCGGCCGGTATATAACACGGCATATAACAGCACGATATTAAATTATAATGACAAAAATTTTCAATTTAAATATGTTGAATTTCAGCCGCTTGAATTTTCCAATACTACTTTTTTAAGTAATTTGACGGCAGTATTGGCATTTTATGCCTATTATATCATAGCAATGGATTATGAAACCTTTTCTTTGAAAGGAGGCACACCATATTTTCAAAAAGCACAAAATATCGTCAATCTTGCGCAAAATACACCCGAACCGGGGTGGAAGGCCTTCGATGCGCCGGATCAAAACAACCGTTACTGGATAGTAGAAAATATGTTGAATCAATATTTTGAACCCATAAGAGTTTGTTTATATAAATATCATCGACTTGGGCTTGACATAATGGCTCAAGACCCCGAGAAAGCAAGAAAAGAAATTTTTGAGGCACTAAAACTGTTGGAAAAAGTATTTGATCAAAGACCCGGAAATTTTCAATTGCAAATGTTTTTCAACGCCAAATCACAAGAAATTATCAACATTTTTTCCAAAGCCGATCCTAATCAAAAACAAGAAGTTGTACAACTATTGTCTAAAATCAATCCGCAAAATGCATCAAAATACCGCGAAATTTTAAACCGATAATTTTAAGACGAACACTATGCTGAAAAAATTGGTAGTCAAGAACTATGCTCTAATAAAAGAAACTGAAGTAATTTTTGACCCCGGATTGAATATCATTACCGGCGAAACAGGAGCAGGTAAGTCCATTTTGATGGATGCTTTGGGATTGGCTCTTGGCGAAAGAGCCGATTTTACTGATAACAGTATTCAGGGCGAGAAATCTGTTATTGAAGCCGAATTTGATATTTCCGCTCTGGACATGAAGGATTGGTTTTTACAAAATGATTTTGATTATTCTACAGATCTAGTTTTAAGAAGAGAATTATTACAAACGGGTAAAAGCCGAATTTTTATCAATGATACCCCTGCACAAATCAGTCAGGTGAAAGATCTGGCGTCATTATTGGTGGATATACATTCACAGCAAGACACTATTTTTATACGTAAGCCCTGGTTTGCCCTTGATGTAATCGACACGTTTGCCGGATTGACGGCAGATGTGGAAGCATTTTCTGCCGACTTCCGTCAATACAAAAAAATGATCAAGGAATTGCAAGAGTTGGATAGGCAAATAAATGAAGCAAAGGCCCAATATGATTACCATCTTTTTTTATTGGAAGAACTCAAACAGTTACAACTTGAGGATGAAGAATTTTGGGATTCGTTGGAACAAGAAATCAACAAGATAGATCATGCCGAAGAGATTTTACTCGGATTTCAAAAAATACTTCAATTAGACACACATGAGGAATACAGCATATCGCATCAATTGACAATGATTAGACAAACACTTGCAAATCTGTCGAAATTCAATACAGAATACAGCCAACTTGCCGACAGGTTTGAAAGTGTGTATTTAGAATTGAAGGATATTTTGGAAGAGATAGAAAGATTATCGGCAGAAGTGGAGATTGATCCTGAAAAAGCCGCAATACTCAAAGAAAAACATACTGAGCTAAACCGTCTTTTATTAAAACATCAAAAAAACGATTGGAAAGAATTGTTGCAAGTGCAAAAGCATCTTGAACAAAACTTAATCTATAGTGAGGAATTGGAAGAAAAAAAAGCAGACCTGGAAAAAAGATTCAAAGAGTTGGGTGAAGCTCTACAAAGAAAAGCCGGAGAATTGCATCAAATCCGCATTAATCATGCAAGGGATTTTGAAAAGCAAATGCAGGAAATTTTACATAAACTCAATTTTACAGAACCTGTTTTCAAATTAAACATACAAAAAACCAACGAATTGTTTGATAAAGGGTATACACAAACAGATTTTCTTTTTTCTGCCAATAAAGGGTTGTCGCCGTCATCGTTGGCCAAAGTTGCATCCGGAGGTGAAAAATCAAGATTGATGTTGGCCATAAAATATATGTTGTCCGGAAAAAAAACATTACCGGTACTTATTTTGGATGAAATAGATACGGGAATTTCCGGGGATACTGCTGCCAAAGTGGCATCATTTGTCGAAAATATGGCAAAAAAAATGCAAGTAATAGTGATTACCCATTTACCACAAATGGCTTCAAAAGGTCAAACACATTTCATGGTTTCTAAACAAACTATCGGGGATAAAACAATCTCGTCGGTAAAAAAACTTAATCAAGAAGAAAGAATACTATGTATTGCCGGAATGATCAGTGGGGATACCTTGAGTGAAGCTGCCATTGAAAATGCAAAAGTATTGTTGATCAACAAGTAAAATTATTGTACTTTTGCACAAATGTTAAAGTATTATACGATATTGGTGATTTTACTTAATTTATTTTTGTTTTCTGCCTGTGGAGGCAGCACAGTTGCCCAGAAGTATGCAGGATCTGAATATTCAGGTGGAAGCCGGGTAGGTAAGATCATATGGAAGTAAGCCGTATAAAGGCAGAAAAGCATATAAAAGAAAAAAAAGGATTGCCCGGGGCACCGGATGGTAAATCAACTTAAAAAATAATTATATGACCGGAAATTTGTTAAAAGGAAAAAAGGGGATTATAACCGGAGCATTGGATCATAATTCCATAGCATGGAAAGTAGCAGAACTTGCATATGAGCAAGGAGCCCAAATTGTTTTAACCAATGCCCCCATTGCTATGCGCATGGGTGAAATAAAACAATTGGCTGAAAAAATCAAAGCCGAAATCATTCCTGCGGATGCCACAAATGTGGAGGACATTAAAAATCTGTATGAAAAATCCCGTGAAATATTGGGAGGAAACATTGATTTTATGCTTCATTCCATCGGAATGTCTCCCAACGTAAGAAAAAATTTGCCATATACAGATCTTAATTATGATTTCTTTTTCAAAAGTTTGGATGTTTCGGCAATCTCATTGCATAAGATGCTGTCTGTTGCCATGAAAATGGACTTTATCAATGAAGGGGGTAGTGTGGTCGCTTTGTCATACATTGCAGCGCAACGCGCTTACCCTTTCTATAACGATATGGCTGAAGCCAAAGCATTGCTGGAGTCGATCGTGAGAAGTTTTGGTTATCATTATGGCAAAGCAAAAAAAGTAAGAGTCAACTCGGTTTCCCAATCGCCCACAAAGACCACTGCCGGAAGCGGAATTAAAGGTTTTGAGGATTTCTATCGGTTTGCCGACATGATGTCGCCATTGGGAAATGCATCTGCTGAGTCATGTGCAGGACTGTGCGTTGCACTTTTCTCTGATCTGACGAAAGGTGTTACAATGCAAAATATTTACAACGATGGTGGATATTCTACCACCGGCATCAGCATGGAAGTAATGGAAAAATTTTCATCAGAGAAATAAATTTTCAAGAAACGGATTGCATAAATAAAAAAAGTAGTATATTTGCACCCATTTTAAAAAATAACATCATGTACGCCATAGTAGAAATAGCAGGTCAACAATTTAAAGTGGAAAAGGATAAAAGCATTTATGTGCATGCCCTGGAAGCCAAAGAAGGAGAAAAAGTAAAAATTGATAAAGTTTTGTTGGTTGATAATGATGGTAAAATAACCGTAGGTGCTCCTTATGTTGACAATGCGTCTGTAGAAGCTTCTGTTTTAAAACATTTGAAAGCCGACAAGGTGATTGTTTTTAAAAAGAAAAGAAGAAAGGGCTATAAAGTGAAAAGAGGGCATAGACAACATATGACTCAAATTAAAATTGAAAAAATTAACGCTTAAAATTTTATAACCATGGCACACAAGAAAGGTTTAGGAAGTACTAAAAACGGTCGTGAATCAGAATCCAAGCGCTTAGGCGTGAAAATATTCGGTGGTCAAAAATGTATCGCCGGTAACATCATCGTAAGGCAAAGAGGTACAAAATACCATCCCGGACTAAACGTGGGTATGGGTAAGGATCATACTTTGTTTGCCCTGGTCGATGGCGTAGTTCATTTCAAAAAAGGCAAAAACGACAAAAACATTGTTAACGTGTTGCCCAACTAAACTTTAAAACTTGTTTGTTAAATTTGAAGCCGGCTATTGTCCGGCTTTTTTTGTTTATGAAGCAAATACATCTTTTTTTTTCCAACACCGGAGAATATACTCCGGTAATTATTCCTTATACTGCCAAAAATAAATTTTATCTACTACCTGAATTGGATTGTAAAAATTCAATGCCATTTAATTCAAATAGATTTTTATATCCGGAGATGTCGGTGTTGGGTATTGACGAAATCAAACGATTGTCAACAAACTACAGCGTTTCTTCAACCCGGCAAAGAATACTATTTCAAGCCGATCATTCATTTGAAGAATACCGACAAAAATTCGACATAATTCAAAAACATTTGCAACGGGGAGATATCTATGAAGTGAATTTTTGTATAGAATTTTATGCAGAGAATGTGATAATTAATCCGTATGCCACCTATTTAAATGTATTGGAACGGCTCCATCAACCATTTAGCGCCTTTGTCAGATGGGGTGATTGGTTTCTCATTACTGCAAGCCCTGAGCGTTTTTTGCAAAAAACAGGAAATAAGATAATTTCACAACCAATCAAGGGGACAGCACCAAGAGGTAAAAATGCCAAGGAAGATCAATGGCTGAAAGAAAATCTCAAAAACAGTGTCAAAGATATTTCAGAAAACATTATGATCGTAGATTTGGTGAGAAATGATCTTTCCAAAATTGCCAAACGGGATAGTGTGAAGGTCTCCGGACTTTGTGAAGTGTATACATTTGAAAGTGTCCATCAAATGATTTCGACAGTAGAAGCAGAGTTAAAAGATGACATCTGCTTTGACCATATTATCGAAGCAACATTTCCAATGGGCAGCATGACAGGCGCACCAAAATTCAGCGCAATGAAAATAATCGACAATTTGGAAAAATCGTCAAGAGGTTTGTTTTCGGGATCGGTTGGTTATTTGGATCAAAATGGTAATTTTGATTTGAATGTGGTGATTCGTGCCATACAATACAATGCAATAACAGGATATTTGAGTGTATGGGCAGGAGGAGCCATAACCGTCCATACAACTGCAGAAAAAGAATGGGAAGAATGTCATATAAAAGCAAATTCAGTTATTCAAATATTGAATGGAATCATTGACGGCAGATAAATTTAAATCAATTTTAGATCGCTGGTTACCGGGATATTTGGAAAAAAGGTTTCTTTTGGCGGTAAGCGGAGGCGTCGACAGTATGGTGCTGCTGGAATTGATGAGGCAGGTGTTGCCTCATGACAGGATATATGTAGCTCACGTAAATTATGGATTAAGAGGTAAAGATTCGGATTTGGACGAAAAATTAGTAAGAAATACAGCTTCTCAACATCATTTATTTGCCTTATTTAAGAAAGTTGATTTGAAAAAAATGGCAGAAAATAATCAAAAAGGCATTCAAGAACTTGCAAGAGAAATCCGTTATCAATGGTTTGAAGAGATCAGACAGCATCATCAATGCGATTTTATTGTCACCGGGCATCATTTTCAGGATAATGCCGAAACAATTTTGCTCAATTTACTGCGTGGCAGTGGGTTGAAAGGTATCATGGGGATGCAGATTCTGGACCAACAACGCCGGTTGTTTCGTCCGTTATTGCAAGTAAGGAAACAGGAAATTCTCGCATTTGCCGAAAGAAATAAACTTGAATGGAGAGAAGATAAGTCAAATCAAGAAAATTATTATCAACGAAATTTTTTGAGAAATCAGATAGCACCATTGTTGGAAAAAATTAATCCTAAATGGCAGGAACATGTGAATCAAACGGCAATGGTGGCCGGAGAATATTTTTCATTTACGCATGAAGTGTTTCAATATGTTTTGACAGATGGCAAAATCATGAAAAAAGATGGGATGGAAATTGTAGACAAAGCATTGATACGTGAGATGAATCATCCGGCATTGTTTTTTTATCATTGGTTAAATCCATACGGTATCCGGTGGGATCAAATACAATATCTGCTGGAAAAAGGAATGTACTCCACCGAAACACGCAATCTTACATTGAACAACAAAAAGCAATTAGTAATCGATCGTAAACATTTTATTTTGACAGAATCTCAAACATTGAATGAAAAAATTTTTTTACAACTTGATATTCGTGCTTCAGGAGAAATTTCCAAACCTTTCAAATTAAGATGGGAAATAATTGATATTAAGGAATTTGATTTCAATTTTGATAAAGATCCAAGAGTTGCCTATATCGATTATGGCAAGTTAGAAAAATCCATTTTGATTAGACATTGGCAACCCGGAGATAGTTTTATTCCTTTAGGCATGAAGGGCAGAAAGAAATTGAGCGATTTTTTTATCGATCAAAAACTAAATGAAGAGGAGAAAAAAAACACATGGATATTTTTGAGTGAAAACAATATATTTTGGGTAGCCGGCTATCGTATTGACCAACGTTTTAGAGTAAATCCCCTGCAAACACAAAGAATCATAAAATTTTATTTGCTTGAATGAAAAATTTTTAAAATAAAAATTTTTTATTGTATGTAAACAAATTTTTTTTATATTCGTATATTATAAAAAAAAGAGGTTATGAGTGCTACAACTATTCAAACCATTGAAAAAGAAAAAATACCTGAACTGCATTTCCCTAAAACAGAAGTTTTAGAAGACAATCAAAAGAAATTGCAACGGAAACTGGATTTGGAACGTGCATTGATTTTAGGAAATGGTTCGAAATCAAAAGTCAAAATAATTTTTATTGACGATCAGTCCACAAAGCAGGTAGAAACCACTATATGGGGTCTGACCGAAGACAGAGTTATCCTTAAAAAAGGTGTGATGATTCCTATATGCCGTATCATAGAGGTTCGATTGATTTAATTTACTTTAATTTATCATCCATTCATTTTAAGAATTCCATTTATTAAAAAAATTAAATTTTATACTTTAAAAAGATCGATTTGTTTTGCAAATTGTCAGGATTTCTTTTATTTGACACTAAAGAAAAAATAAATTGTGTCATGAAAAAGTTTTTTTGGTTTCTATACCTGCTGTTTTCTTTTATTGCTTTAAATGCTCAAATCTTGGACCCTACCCGGTGGAATTTTTCTGTGAAGCATCTCAAAGGTGATAATTATGTTTTTGTGGCAGAATGCAAGATAGAACCCGGTTGGCATTTATATTCCACAAGACCTGTCGAGGGGGATGGCCCTATTCCTACATCTTTTACATTCGAAAAATCGAATCAATATCAAATAACCGGCAAGCTAGAGGAATCCAAACCCATCGTAAAGAAGGAACCTGTATTTGATAACATCGAATTGGCATTCTTTGAAAATAAAGCAGTGTTTAAACAAAAATTTACGGTAAAATCTATCGGCAAAATACGTTTCAAAGGTTCGGTAGAATTTATGTTGTGTAACGAATCACAATGTTTGCCACCGGATATTCGTGAATTTGATATAGAGTTTGAACATACAGGAAATTCAACGGTACACGCAGATAAAAATGAATCAACCGTTGATAAAAATGAGGGTCAACTCGAAACAAACATCACTAATACTGACAAAGAACAGCAAATACCTGACAAAGACCCGAAAAACAATTCGCAAGGAATCCTTGAGCCATACAGCTGGTCGATAAACATTGAAAAAATCTCAAACAAGGAATTTTATGTGTTGGTCACTGCCAAACTCGAAAAAGGATGGCACATATATTCCATGCATCAGGAAACCGAAGAAGGACCTGTGCCTACATCGGTTCGTTGGAAAGATTTGAAGAATCTTGAAGTAGTAGGCGATCCTGAAGAAATTGGTAATTTGAAAAAAGAGTACGACCCTAATTTTTTGCTCAATCTTGCAACATTTGACAGTGTTTATACCATACGTCAAAAACTAAAATTAACCGGTGAACAAGGAGAGGGAAAACTAAACATTGAATTTATGGTGTGTGATGCTGAACGTTGCTTGCCGCCTGATGAGCAAGAATTTTATGTGGTATTGCCGCCGGATAGTAAAACATCCATTACAAATGCACAGAATTTTGATTCAAATCAAATGGGGTTCTGGGAATTATTTTTCTTGTCATTTTTGGGTGGTTTGGTGGTATTATTTACCCCCTGTGTTTTTCCGATGATACCGTTGACCGTAAGTTTTTTTACCAAACAAAGCAAAACAAAAATACAAACTATTAGAAATGCTGTTTTTTATGGAATTTCTATCATAGTCATTTATGTGGTTTTGGGAACAGTCGTAACGGCCATCTTTGGTTTTGATTCTTTAAATGCATTATCTACCAATCTTTGGTTTAATTTATTTTTCTTTATTCTATTGCTGCTTTTTGGAATCAGCTTTTTGGGGGCTTTTGAAATTACCCTTCCTTCATCCTGGACCAATAAAATGGATCGTATGTCGGACAAAGGTGGATTGATAGGGATATTTTTTATGGCTTTTACGTTGGCGTTGGTATCTTTCAGTTGTACAGGCCCTGTGGCCGGTCCTTTGCTCGTACAAGCTGCCACGGTAGGTGGTTGGGGCCCGGTGATTGGCATGTTTGGCTTCTCTCTGGCCCTTGCATTGCCATTTGCATTATTTGCAGCATTTCCCGGGTGGTTGCAATCGCTGCCCAAATCCGGAGGATGGATGGTCAGCATCAAGGTGTTTTTGGGTTTTCTTGAAATAGCTTTTGCACTCAAATTTTTATCTAATGCCGACTTGGTGATACAAGCCGGTTGGTTGACAAGAGAATTGTTCATTGCTCTATGGATAGCCATTTTTGGTACATTGGCGCTATATTTATTTGGATTTATCCGTTTGCCCCACGATGAAAAAGTTGAGAAACTTTCTGTAGGCCGTGCCATGCTTGCCACTCTTGTCCTTGCTTTTGTCATTTATTTAATTCCCGGATTGTGGGGAGCGCCTTTGAAGTTGATCAGTGGTTTTCCGCCGCCGGCTTTTTATAGCGAATCGCCGGAGGGTGTGGGCAAAACAGTAAGCATTGCCACACAAGTGTCAAACGACAACGATGTGCCGATCGGAGCTGATCCGGAACATTGTCCCCATGCTTTGAATTGTTTTCACGATTATGAAACTGCATTGGCTTATGCCAAAAAAGTAAACAAACCATTGTTGATTGATTTTACCGGGTGGGCATGTGTCAATTGTAGGAAAATGGAAGAGAATGTGTGGTCAGATCCAAGAGTGCTAGATGTTTTAAGAAATAAAATCGTGTTGGTGTCTCTCTATGTAGACGATAAGAGAGAACTTCCCATCGATCAACAAACAGAAGTTGAAATAGGAGGGAGAATCAAAAAAGTGAAAACGATCGGAAACAAATGGTCCGTGATGCAGGCACAACGGTATGGAACCAATTCCCAACCATATTACGTATTGGTTGACCATCAAGAAAATACATTGAATCAGCCTATCGGTTATGAACCTGACATAAATGCTTATTTACAATGGTTGTTAGAAGGAATCGAAACTTTTGAAAATCAAAGTAAGCAAGTAAGATCAAATCGATAATTCATACAGTATTTTTCCTTTTTTCATTAAAAAGATTTTGTGTCCGTAAAAATAAAAAGATGGAAGGATTTAGATTCAATTATCCTAATTTTACACAATGTTTTGCAGATGGCGACATATTTTGTGTATAATAGCATCGTTGTTCACGATAATATCTTGCCGCATAACCAAAAATATTCCACCCGGAAAAAAATTATTGGTAAAAAATGAAATTAAAGGCGTTCCAAAATACATCTCTGCCGATGATTTGGAACCGATAATCCGTCAAAAACCCAACAGGAAAATTTTGTTTTTCAAATTCAACCTTTGGATGTATTATTTCTATAAACCGGAAAAAGTAGATGCATCGCTTGAAAAAAAACAAAGAAAAATTGATAAAAAAAATGCAAAAAGAATAGCCAAAGGAAAAGAGCCCTTAGACCTAGAACCAAAAACCTTTAAAAGTTGGATTACCCGTACAATTGGGGAGCCCCCTGTTTTGATAGACACTATGCAAGCCCGCAAAACATGTGAGAATATGTCGGCATTTATGAAAAATAAAGGTTATTTTTATGCGGCAGTTGATTATGAAGTCATACCAAAACCTGCATTTAGAAAAGACAAAGCCAAAAAAGCCAAGGTTATTTACAAGATACATCCAGGTCCTTTGTATATCATTGATAGCATTGGATTTAGGTTAGACAATAGGGATCTTGCAAAAATCATACTTTCGGAATGTTTAAGTTTCTTTAATCTAAAAGGCAAACCATTTGATCTTGACAGATTGGATGCAGAACGCGAAAAATTTGCGAAAGCTATCAAAAATAGCGGGTATTATTACTTTTCAAAAGACCATATTTATTTCGAAGCAGACACAAGCCGCAAACCACAAAAAGTAGACCTGTATATCAATGTGAAAAAATTGCGTGAAAAAGTTATTACGTCTGAAGGAAAAGATACTATCATTTTAAGAAATCACCGGCCTGTTTACATAGGCAAAATTTATGTCAAACAGCAATATGATCCTTCCCAACCCGAACTAAATTTTACCGACACACTTGAAATTAACGGTATTTATTTTATTCAGAACAAAAATGCATTATATAACCCTAAGGCCATAGCTTTTCAGATTTTGATGAAAGAAGGTGAATTATACAACGAGACCAAACATTTGCTTACGTATTCCCGTTTGAATGCCATGAAAACATTTAGATATGTCAATATCCGGTTTGAAGAAGACCCGGTGAAAAAGAATGTAATCAATTGTTTTATATTGCTTTCGCCTGCCCCAACACATTCTGTCAATCTTGAGGTGGAGGGATACAACTCGGGTGGGTTTTTAGGTACATCCGGTAATATCAATTATCAAAACAGGAATTTGTTTGGCAGTGCAGAAATCTTAAATCTGAAATTTAAAGGTGGGATTGAAGCCCAACCATTGATATTTCAGAAAAACTCTCAGAATGAAATTATCAATAATTTACCATTCAATACATTTGAATATGCCCCGCAAATTGATTTAGAAATACCAAGATTTTTGCTACCCATGCGCATTGATAAAGTTTCCCAGCGGTCTTCACCCAAAACCCGCTTCAGCGCCCTGTATAATTTTCAACAGCGCCCTGATTATCAAAGGACATTGTCCGGAGGGTTTTTGGAATACAGTTGGAATGAAACCGATTATAAAAAACATACCGTAACACCATTTGAAATTTCTCTATTGAAATTAAATCCCGATCCTACATTCCAGGCCTTTTTGGATACAACCACCGATTTGTTCATTGTCAATACATTTAGAAATCAATTGATACCGGCGTTAAAATACAGTTTTATATATAACACACAATCCAAACCAAAAATGATAGATTTTTGGTTTATACGTACAGAGCTTGAAACAGCCGGAAATTTACTGCAGTTATACAGTAATGTGCAAAAACTTCCATTAGATGAGCAGGGCAGTCATAAGATATTTGGCATTCGTTATTCACAATATGTCAGGGCAATATTGGACCTGCGTTATTACTTCAAGTATCCGAAAACCACATTTGCTTACAGGTTTTTTGGAGGCATTGGAATTCCTTATGGAAATGTAAATACTCTGCCGTTTGAGAAAAACTTTTTTGCCGGAGGAGCCAATGGAATCAAGGCATGGCAGGTAAGAACGCTGGGTCCGGGTTCGATGCCCGATTCCTTGATATCATCGCCAATCAACAGGTTGGGGAATGTTCAGTTAGAGGGCAATTTTGAGTTTAGGTTTCCCATTTCAGGATTTATAAAAGGCGCATACTTTATTGATGTGGGAAATATATGGCAATTGAAAAAGGATCCTGCCAAACCCTATGCCGAATTTGCCATTAATCGGCTCTGGAGAGATCTGGCAATAGGTTCGGGAATAGGTATACGTTTGGATTTTGATTTCTTTTTGATCAGATTTGACTTTGGTGTACCATTTAAAAATCCCAATTCTGCCAACCCATATCAAATCAAACCGGATATCAAACGCACGCCGTTGAGTTTAGGAATTGGGTATCCGTTTTAATTTAAACAAGCGAATAGAAAAATTGATGTATATTTGCCGACAAATTTTAAAGCAATGATCGATATAGAAAAAATTCTTGGAGAAGAAGCAAACTTTTTGCTTCAACATGAATGCAAAACTATTCCTAAAGAAACATTGATGCTGCCAGGACCCGATTTTATAGACAAATCGTTTGGCCCTTCCAATAGAAACAATCAAGTTTTGATCAATCTTCAAAGAATTTATAATCATGGACGTCTGGGTGGAACCGGTTATTTGAGCATCCTGCCTGTGGATCAAGGTATAGAGCACTCGGCAGGTGCATCATTTGCACCCAATCCGGCATATTTTGACCCTGAAAATATTGTCAAATTGGCAATAGAAGGTGGGTGTAATGCAGTGGCTTCCACATTTGGCGTTTTGGCCCAGTGTTCCAGAAAATATGCCCATAAAATACCTTTTATCGTTAAAATAAATCACAATGAATTATTGACCTATCCCAACAAATATGATCAAATTTTGTTTGGCACCGTTGAGGAGGCATGGAATTTAGGTGCAGCGGCAATTGGAGCAACGATATATTTTGGTTCGGAAGAATCTTCAAGACAAATTGTAGAAATTTCTCAAGCATTCGAAAGAGCCCATGAATTAGGAATGGCAACCGTTTTATGGTGTTATTTGCGAAATTCCGCATTTAAAAAAGATGGAACAGATTATCATACTGCTGCAGATTTAACCGGCCAGGCCAATCATCTGGGAGTTACCATCCAGGCAGATATCATCAAACAAAAACTACCTGAAACCAATGGTGGGTATTTGGCGTTGAATTTTGGTAAAACTCACAAAAAAGTATACAGTGAATTGACTACTGAACATCCAATAGATCTTTGCCGCTATCAAGTGGTAAATTGCTATTCGGGTAAAATAGGCCTTATAAACTCAGGTGGTGCATCATCCGGAGAAAGCGATCTGAAAGAAGCAGTAAAAACAGCAGTGATTAACAAAAGAGCAGGAGGACACGGCTTAATTTCGGGAAGAAAGGCGTTTCAACGTCCTATGAAAGAGGGAGTCGAACTGTTGCATGCCATCCAAGATGTTTATTTCAACAAAGATATAACCATTGCATAAATCAAACAAATGGGTTGGTTTAAGAGAATAAAGTCAGGTATATTAACACCGTCGAGCCAGAAAAAAGAAACACCCGAAGGGTTGTGGTATAAATGTCCTGAGTGTAAGCATTTGATGCCAAAAGAAGATTTTGAAAACAATCTTTGGGTTTGTAATAAATGTGATTACCATGAAAGAATAGGCTCGGCCGAATATTTTTCTTTTTTATTTGATGAAGGTAAATATACGGAAATTGCACCCAATTTGATTTCGGAAGACCCTTTGAATTTTGAAGATACCAAAAAATATAAAGACAGAATACAAGAAACCATCAAAAAAACCGGATTGAAAGATGCCATCCGTGCAGCTCATGGCAAGCTCAATGGACGAAAAGTAGTTATTGATTGTATGGATTTTGCTTTTATCGGAGGCAGCATGGGGAGCGTGGTGGGAGAAAAAATAGCAAGAAGCATCGATTATTGCCTTAAAGAGAAATTACCCTTAATCATTATTTCAAAATCGGGGGGTGCCAGAATGATGGAAGCGGCATTTTCACTTATGCAGATGGCCAAGACGTCAGCGAAACTCACACAAATGGCAGATGCGAA
The DNA here is from genome assembly GCA_026003395.1 of Vicingaceae bacterium. Taxonomy (NCBI): domain Bacteria; kingdom Pseudomonadati; phylum Bacteroidota; class Flavobacteriia; order Flavobacteriales; family Vicingaceae; species Vicingaceae bacterium. Next base: position 34,951 of record BPHE01000006.1, on the reverse strand, counting down.
ATTACCTTACATTTCAGTGTTGACCGATCCTACTACCGGGGGTGTTACAGCATCCTTTGCCATGTTGGGAGATATAAATATAGCCGAACCGGGTGCATTGATTGGTTTTGCCGGTCCAAGAGTGGTAAAAGAAACTATAAGAAAAGAATTGCCCGAAGGATTCCAAACATCGGAATTTTTGTTGGAACACGGATTCCTTGATTTTATTGTTCATCGTAAAGATTTAAAATCAAAAATCGATTTAATGTTAAATTTTTTCGAAAAGTAATTGTTAATAACAATAAAAATATTAAATTTGCAGCCTAATTTTTGAAGCTATGTATTTAACAAAAGAAAAAAAAGCGGAGATTGCAAAAAAAATGACCGGCGATGAAAAAAATACCGGTGATTCACGCACGCAGATAGCTATTTTTACCGAAAGAATCAATCACCTTACAGAACATTTGAAAAAAAATAAAAAAGACAAAGTTACCGAAAGGTCTCTTGTTTTGTTGGTCGGTAAAAGAAGAAAACTTTTGGATTACTTGAAAAGAAAGAATTTCGAAGAATACAGAAAAATATTGGAAGAGTTGTCTTTAAGAAGATAATTTGAATAAATTTTGAAAATTTATATAAGTTTTTTTGGAGGGGGGCAAGGAAAATTTACCCCCCTTTTTTGTTAAAATATAAAATATTATGAAACCAGAAGCGATTATTGAAAAAGTAAACTTACCCGATGGCAGGGTGATAGAAATTGAAACAGGCCGTCTGGCCAAACAAGCTGATGGAGCAGCAGTAGTTAAACTGGGCACGACAATGTTGTTGGCTACGGTTGTCTCAGCTAAAGAAGCCGCAGATAACATCGATTTTATGCCTTTGACGGTGGATTACAGAGAAAAATTTTCTGCAACCGGCAGATTTCCCGGAGGCTTTTTAAAACGCGAAAACCGACCCAGTGATAATGAGATATTGATTTCCAGATTGATTGACCGTGCTTTGAGACCTTTGTTTCCTGAAGATTATCATGCTGAAACTCAAGTGCAAGTAACTTTGATTTCTGCCAAAGAAGGAGACAATCCGGATGCACTTGCTTGCTTGGCTGCAGCCGCAGCATTGGCTGTCTCCGACATACCTTTCAATGGTCCCGTTTCAGAAGTGCGGGTAGCCAGAATCAACGGTCAATGGAGGATAAATCCGGATGCAACAGATATGGAACAGGCAGATATAGATTTGATTGTGGCCGGCACGAAAGACAGCATTGTGATGGTAGAAGGAGAAATGAAAGAAGTACAGGAAAAAGATATGATCGAAGCAATCAAACAAGCACACGAAGCCATAAAAAAACAATGTGAGGCCTTGGAACGATTGGCTGCAAAAGTGCCGGGCGCTAATATTAAAAGAGAGTATCAACATGAAACGCATGATGAAGAATTGGAAAAACGCATACGTGATTTTGCATATGAAAAATATAAAAGCATTGCACTTCAAGGCATAGCCGATAAACATAAACGCAAAGAGTTATTTAAAACCGTACAGGATGAGTTTGAACAGATGTTGACACCCGAAGAATTAGCCGAAAAAGCATTTTTGATAAAGAAATACTTTCATAACGTACAAAAAGAAGCAGTCAGAGAAGTCATTCTTGAGCACGGAAAAAGATTGGATGGCCGAAAAACCGATGAAATTCGTCCCATTTGGGGAGAGGTAGATTATTTGCCTATACCGCATGGGTCGGCCATATTCACACGTGGAGAAACCCAATCGTTGACTACCGTCACTCTTGGTACAAAACTCGATGAACAAACAGTAGACGGAGCCCTCTATCAAGGTTCGGATAAATTTATCTTACACTATAACTTCCCTGCATTCTCAACCGGAGAAATCAAACCAAACCGCGGTCCGGGAAGAAGAGAAATAGGTCATGGGAACCTTGCCATGCGTGCATTAAAATATGTCATACCCGGAGATGATGAAAATCCATATACCATACGTGTGGTTTCAGATATATTGGAATCAAACGGATCGTCCTCAATGGCTACTGTTTGTGCCGGTTCGATGGCGTTGATGGATGCAGGGGTTAAAATTAAATCTGCGGTATCGGGTATTGCCATGGGCTTGATTACAGATGAAAAAACAGGACGTTGGGCGGTATTGTCCGATATTCTTGGCGATGAAGACCATTTGGGAGATATGGATTTTAAAGTGGCAGGGACATCCGAGGGTATTACTGCCTGTCAGATGGATATAAAAATTCAAGGATTGAATTTCGAAATACTTGAAAAAGCTCTCGAACAAGCAAAAAGAGGCCGTTTACACATCCTTGAAGAAATGAACAAAATTATCGACAAACCAAGGGATAATTATAAACCCCATGTGCCGCGTATATTGTCTTTGGAAATTCCCAAAGATATGATAGGGGCTGTGATTGGACCCGGAGGAAAAATTATACAATCCATCCAACAAGAAACCAAGACTACTATTACCATTGAAGAGAAAAACGGTGTGGGTGTGGTAGAAATAGCAGCTGTAGACGAAAGTGCAGGTGCGGAAGCCATGGAGAGAATCAGGGCTATCATAACTGTTCCTGAGGTGGGAGAAGTTTACAAAGGTAAAGTGAAAGCAATTATGCCCTTTGGTGCATTTATTGAAATACTACCCGGCAAAGATGGGCTGCTGCATATCTCTGAAATTGACTGGAAAAAAACGGAAAAAGTGGAAGATGTGTTGAAAGAAGGAGATGAAGTGATGGTGAAACTTATAGGAGTAGATAGTAAAACCGGCAAAATGAAATTGTCGCGAAAAGCGTTACTGGAAAAACCAAAACATCTTTCACAAAAACCTACCCCCACGCACGACAGGAGAAGATAAGGAGAAGATAATATTTCTACACTCATAAAATAGAAGGGGTCATTTATGATCCCTTTTTTTATAAAAACCATATTCTAATGCTTTGCGTATTATGGTTTTCTCAATCTTTAGTTTTGTTATATTTCTAAAGATTGCATGCGATTCAATTATATTTTTACTGCATCATAAGAATAAAATAAAAAAGTTAGATTTATTTCAAACTTTCAACCATCTTACAAAATAAATTTCTTTGACCGTTGTTATTTTAAAAAGATATAGTCCTGGTTTGATGTCGGCAATATTCATTGGTTGTTGTGTTTCGTTCAAGGTTAATTTTTTTAGTGTTTGACCGGTTGGCAATTCGATAATTTCTACATAAGTATTTCCATTGTTCAGAAGTTCCTGTGGGATCAACAAATGAATAAAATGTGAGGCCGGATTCGGATATGCTTTGATTTGATGGCTGTATTCATGCCGATCGATGCTTAAAGGAGTTTGAATGAACCCAATAGCATCAAGATCAAATCCCCCGGAAGCATAAGGTGTTGGCCAGGGGTCATTAACAGGATTGCCATATTGATCGTATGTGGCATATTGAGGATTGATGCTGCCTACCACATCTATGATGCGAATATGGGTAATGTTGTTTATGTCCAATCCGGTGGTATTTTTTAATTCGTTTAAATCGAAAGGAGTTCCGTAATAAATACGGTATTTTCCTGCAAAATTGTTAATTTTTGTGGCATCCAAGGTGTCAAAACCCCCGATCTGCGTGGATGTTTGTGTGTAAGAAACGGCCGGAAATCTGAAAAAGTTTTGCCCGTCAGAGCTTACTTCTACAAAAGCCAATTCGAGAAAAGAGTCGCTAAACCCGTTTTCAAAAATGGCAAAGTCCCAACCGGGAATATCTTTTATTGGAGGGTCGCAATACACAATAGCCATGCCACCGTCACCCAAGCTCACAACACTGCCATCGGCTTTCCCGGTAGCTTTGGTGCTATCCCCGACAGTTGTTTTACCCAATGTTGTGTCTGCAATATTTTGCCATCCACGAATGATTTGCACATGGGATGCCCAGCCGGAAAAAATACTGCTGTCTTTATGAATGGCAGTGGTGCCGGGTTGACCTGCGGGCGGAGGGAATTGTGCCTTCACATCCGCATGCAACCCGGTAACCAACAATACCAAAAACAGATTTTTTTTCATTTTTTAATGATTTTAACAGGAGTGTTATTTGTGGAATTCGTTGTTAGAAAATAAATTCCGGGTGTTAAATCTTGCAAATCCAGGCGGTTTTGTCCTTTATAAACTGTGAATGTGTGGATTAATCTACCGGTAGCATCTTGCAAAAAACAAAGCATGTTGTTTCCGGTGTTGTCTATGTATACAAAATCATTAGCCGGGTTAGGATAAACATTTACAATAGCCGGTAAATGTTCGGATATGCCCACCCCTGCATCGCGGGTAACAATATTATCTACACAAAAGAAGGCGGGAGTATTCATGCCCCATTGTCCTACGTCAGAAGATGAAAGCGTAAATAATAAGCTGTCGGCATTTCCCAGAGAACTTAGGTCTACCCATGTCCAATCTTTGATAATATAATCTTGCGAATTGTCGCTAAAACGGTAATCAGCCAAATAAAATTCAACCGAATCATTGGCAAGTGTTCCATTGTAGTATTTTTTAATTGTCAATTTAAACCAGTCGGGATAAGATCCTTGAGGGCAAAGGCAGCCTGTTCCTGTTGTGTCACCAAATTTACGGGCAAACATATCTCCATCTTTCATGCTATAATAGGCATAAGTGGAGTTGGTTACATACAATCCTTCCACTACTTTGCCGAGAGCGTTTCCTGTTAAAATAATTTTTGCATTGTTTTGTCCGATAGCATAAATGGAAGATTGGTTGTAGCCACTTCCGGCACGGGCCGAATACATGTTGCCATAACCCGGTGTGGTGCTGTCGGTTTTATTGCTATAGGCCCATCCGGATGCCCAATAACCACCCCATGCCGTATCATAATAATTGGGCATGTAAACATTTCCACTTGAGAATCCGCTTCCCAATGGTTGCGAAGAACCATTCCAATAAGAATCGTTGGGAAGGTTAAGATTTTCAAAATCAGCCGTAGTTTGGCTGTTTACTGAAATTCCGGCAATAAAACCGGCCAAAAGCATAATTTTTTTCATAGTTTATTGTTTTTATGGTTTAGGTTTAACATTATTCCGATTGTTCGACCGGGCATAGGTCTGTTGCTCATTGTTTGATATGCATTATTGAAGACATTTTGCACATAAATGTTGCATGAAATCGTGTGATTGTGGTTCATCCGGAAGTTTTTTCCCAAGAGTATATGATGTAGCCAAAACGGTTCCAACCATTGAGAGTGATCGGAAAGTGTGTAGATATAACCCGTGTAATTGCTGTACCATCTGACTGACCATCGGTCCACATTTATTCCCACTCCAAAATGGTAACGATACATCGGTATGTAAATTAATTGCTGTATCTTGGAAATTTCCCAAGGATTTTCCCCGGGATTGATTTCATCGGCAATGGTGTAGTATGTCCGGACTTGCCAGAACATTGAATTGTTTTGACTCCAATGATATTGATAGGATGTTTGGGTTTCAAGCCCGAAATTTTGAGTATGCAGGATATTTTTTGCGGTCCAGATGGTGCCTTCAGGTGTCCATACAAGTTGGTTGTTCATGATGCCGTAAAATATCTGTGATTGATGACGGAATGTTTGATTATTGCCTAATGTTTTAAATGAAAAACCTAATTCATGTCTGAAACCTTTTTCAGGTTTTAAATAAGGAGATCCTCCCGGTTGCCAAAACAAGTCGTTGAATGTTGGCAAACGGAATACTTTGGACGTTGCAGCCATCATCTCAAAATGCCTGTTGAAGTTTTTGGTCAGACGAATATCATACACATTGGCATGAATGAAATTTTGGTTAAAAAACGAAAATTCCTGCCGTGCATTCAAATGGAGAAACATATTTTTGTGAAATGGTTTTTTCGTACTTAAAAACAATGCCGATTTCATGCGGTTTTTTGTGTTTTCATATCCGGGCGATTGAGCCCATTCATATTGAGAGTTCAATCCACCGGATAAATGCCATGATTTAACCGGCATCGAATACTCATGTTCGTATAAAATAAAGTTGACCGAGTTGTCGGATTCTAAGCCAATTTTTTTGTCGAAATAATCAATGCTTTGATAATTGTGAGCCAACGTTTGCACCCATTTTCTTTTATTTTTTTGACGCATAAAACGCATGTAAGATAATACAAAACCGGTGTTTTGATATTGCCCTGTATCAGTTAAATTAAGCGTTGGGGCAATTTTGGCTTTTAAATCGACAGCATAAATTTTTGCAATAATTGTCCAATGTGTTTTGATATTGCCTACAATTGAAAAGTTTAACCCTTTTTGCCGGGAAGAGGCCTCTATAGCTGTATCGATATCATAATGGCTAAGCGAAAACCGATTGGTTTGAAATTGCCATAATACATTGGATGAAATTTTTAGAGAAGGTTTGACCAATATTGTTTTTAAACCTGCAGTATAATTTTGTAGAGAGTTGAAATCTTGCGTTAAAGAGATAGAGGCAACAGAATCTTTACCGGTGTTTTGATTGAGATGGATAGTACCGGTCACCGCACCACTACCCCACGAAGCAGCATTTCCACCGGCAAATAGGTAAATGTCATTGAAAAAAAACAGAGGTATCGCGTTAAAATCTGTTTGTCCGTTCATCGGATTGTTTACATTTATACCATCGATTACTACGGCAGTTTGAGCGGCATTGCCACCCCTGAGAGAAATGGTGGCAAGATTTGAAACGCCATAGTTGCGTACAAAAGAAATGCCTTCCATACTTAACCACTGATGTATGTTTTGTTGGGAGTAGATTTTTGACCACGCACTGTCGGGTTTTACAAGTTTTTCGAAATCATTGGAGTCGATATCCAGCCGTTGCGATTCAATGGTAAATTCCGGCAATGATTGCACGATTGGTACATTTTGACCAAAAAGATGGAAGGGATTAACCAACCAACAAATAGATATGTAAAATACAATTCTCATTTCCCGTGAGTGTCAACATTCAAAGCCCACGGGACATAGCAAAAGAAAAACATCAAAAGGAAAGAATACTCCTTGAGAGCATTTCAATTTGCCTTTGGTCCCGAAGGCAATTGATCGCAAAAGCCAATGCAGGCAGGTCTTCTGGCTCGCTTCTTTATTGCCGCCTTCCCATTCGCAAAAAGCGAACAGTGGCCGTTATTGGCAATAAATATATTTGAAGCTCACAGCTACGGGCATAGCTTCCGATTTTCACGGAATTCCCTTTTCACCCCCGGTTTACGGGGAACCTGCAAGGCGATTGAAATCAAAATGAACGTTTGCGGCAAAGTTAAAAAAAAGCATGAAAAATTTTTATTCGAATTAATTTTTTATGCTATACTTTAATAGGCGTGCGTTGATAGCCACAATGACGGTGCTTAAACTCATCAATATGGCGCCGGCTGCGGGACTCATTAAAATACCAAAAGGAAAAAGTATGCCGGCTGCCAGGGGGATGGTAAGAGCATTATATCCTGTTGCCCAAACAAGGTTTTGTATCATTTTTTTATATGTAGCTTTTCCAAATCGTATTAAATGAAGTATATCCATGGGATTGCTTTTGACCAGGATAATATCAGCAGTTTCGGCAGCGATATCGGTGCCTGAACCAACAGCGATGCCTATATCGGCCTGAGCCAACGCTGGCGCATCATTCACACCATCTCCGGTCATGGCAACAAATTCTCCACGTGATTGTAAATTCTTGATAATTTCAACTTTTTCGTGTGGTAAAACTTCGGCATAAAATCCATCTAATTTTAAAATATCGGCTACGGCCATTGCCACTTTTTTATTGTCGCCCGTTGCCATATATACTTTAATGCCATCTTTTTTAAATTGTTCAATTGCACTTTTAGATTCAGAACGTAGGCTGTCGGATAAAGCAATCAACCCAGCCAATTTTTCATCAATCAACAGATAAACGATTGTTTCCATTGAGCTTTCCTTGTCGGTTGCGGGTATAGTTATATTTTTTTCTTTCAAATAACCCGGACTGACAATCATGATTTCATGGTCATTCCAGACGGCTTTAATCCCTTTTCCTGTCATTGATTCAAATTGTGAAATGTCAAATGTGGCAATAGACAGTTCTTTGGCTTTTTGAATGATGCCTTGAGCGATAGGGTGTTCAGAATTTGCTTCTAATGAAGCCGCTATTTTTAAAATATCTTTATCAGAATATTCAGACAAAAATGAATGATAGCGGGAAACTTCAAATTCACCTTTTGTGAGGGTGCCGGTTTTATCAAAAACAATAGCCGATATTTTACGGGCATTTTCGAAAGCTGTTCTATTGCGAATCAATAAACCGTGTTGTGCAGAAACCGATGTGGAAATTGCTACTACCAAAGGGATAGCCAATCCGAGGGCATGAGGACATGAAATCACCATGACCGAGACCATTCGCTCAATCGCAAAGGAAATGTCATATCCCGCTATAATCCATGAAATAAAGGTGATTATACCCGTTCCGATGGCAACCAATGTCAACCATTTGGCTGCTTTGTTCGCCAAATGTTGGGTTTTTGATTTTGTTTTTTGTGCTTCTTCAACCAGGTGGATTACTTTTTTCAAATAACTGTCATCCCCGGCATTTACCACTTTAATTTTTAAAGATCCATTTCCATTGATTGATCCGCCAATGACTTCATCACCTTTCATTTTGGTTACCGGTATAGATTCGCCTGTCAACATGGATTGATTGATGGCGCTCTCGCCTTCGATAACAATGCCGTCAGCCGGAATTTTTTCTCCGGGTTTGACAAGCAATATATCATCTTTTTTAATTTGATCCAACGAAATGTCAATAATTTCATCTCCGGTTATTTTGTGTGCTGTGTCCGGAATAAGACTGACGAGTAATTCTAAAGAACCTGAAGCACCCATGACAGATTTCATCTCAATCCAATGGCCTGCCAACATGATGTCGATAAGTGTAACCAACTCCCAAAAAAACATTTTACCTTTTAATCCAAACACAACTGCTCCACTATAAATATAAGCAACAGAAATAGCTATGGCTATTAGTGTCATCATGCCGGGCTCTCTTTTTTTTATTTCCGAATAAAAACCTTTCAGAAATGGTTGACCACCATAAATAAAGATGATGGATGAGAGAGCAAACAACAAATAATCTTGAAAAAAGAATTCAAGGGAATAGCCCAAAAAATTTTGAATCATGGGAGAAAATACCAAAACCGGTAATGATAAAATTAAAGAAACATAGAAGCGTTTTCTAAAATCTTCAACCATTTGTTTGTGATGATTCGAATGATGTTGTTGATGATTCATGGCAATATATTTTTATTTTTTAAATTTACGAATGATAAAGCGGTTGCTTTTTTCATATGAGAAATAGCTCACAATCCAATCAATTCCAACAATAAGTTTGTTTTTAAAACCACTGATAGAAATAAGGTGAATAACAGACCAAAGCAACCAGGCAAAATAACCGGAGAAAAGCATGTTTTTAATTTGCGCCACGGCTTTTTTACGGCCAATGGCCGACATGCTTCCTTTGTCAATATACTCAAAGACAGGAACGTTTTTATTTTGAATAATGTCTTGAAAATTTTTGCCGAGATATCTGCCTTGTTGAATTGCGGCAGGTGCAACCATCGGATGACCATGTGGAAAGTTCTCGGATGTTTGTAAAGCCAAATCGCCAATAGCAAATACATTATCAAGATTAGGTATTCTGAAATATTTGTCTACTATGATACGATGATCCTTGCTGAGTAATGTTTTTTCAATACCTGCCAGGGCATTGCCTTTTACTCCTGCGGTCCAAATTACGGCACCGGCGTTGATAGTTTGCTGTTTATCAGTAGTAAGGATATTGCCATCGTAGTTTTTTACCACGGTATTCAACATGATTTCAATCCCCATTTCTTGAAGGTATTTAAATGATTTTTTTGAAAGTTTTTCGTGCATATTTCTTAATAAACGATCACCGGCTTCAATCAAAAAAATCTTTATTTCATTTGAATCCAAATCGGGATAGTCATTTGGGACAACATATTTTTTGAACTCGGCCAGAGCGCCGGCAGTTTCCACTCCGGCAGGCCCACCCCCTACAACTACGAAAGTTAAAAGCGATTTGCGTTTTTCCGGATTGCCTATGGCAACAGCCATTTCTAAATTTTGTAGAATAAGGGATCTGATATCCAATGCTTCCTGAATGGTTTTCATTCCGACAGCATTTTTTTCAATATCATTTAACCCAAAAAAATTTGTACAACTTCCGGACGCCAAAATCAAATAATCATAGTGTATTTGTCCAATCTCGGTATCGAGCGTTTTTTCCGAAAAGTTTACCGAAAAAACTTTAGTCATTCGAAAATGAAAATTAGGATAATTTTCAAACATTTTTCTTGCAGGAAAAACAATACTGTCGGGTTCTATGCCACTGGTGGCCACTTGGTAAAGCAAGGGTTGGAATTGGTGAAAATTGTTTTGATCCAGTAAAACGATCTGAAAAGGTTTACCTTTCATGGCCTTGATAAATGAAAAACCGGCAAAACCACATCCTACGACAACAATTCTAGGAAGTTTTGATTCCGGAATAAAAACATCATGGATTTGATGGTCCATATTTGTAAATTTTTGTCCGTAATTAGTAAAAAATCCTAATTAAAAAATATTTTTAACATAAAATTCAAAAGTCATTTAGAAGTGAACTAATGTATGTGTTGGTGTGACCGGGTTTTCTGTGCATTTGTCTGCTTGGACTCTTCCGGTTGCATCATGCTTTTTTTGCCGGAAAGTTGGGCTGCCGCATCAATTCTGAAGGTGCCGTTTACGGCAATTTCTTCTCCTTCTTTCAAGCCGGATTTGACAATATAAAAATCACCCATGTCTGCTCCAAGTTCTATTTCCCGCATTAAAAATGTCGGAGTGGACCGCCCCGGTACAGCCACATAAACAATAGAACGCTTGCCGGTCCATAGAACGGCTGATTTGGGAATGATCAATTGTTCAACGTCATTATTTAATTTTGAACGGATCAGGCCATCAACATACATTTCCGGCAGTAAATCGAGTTTTGGATTATAAAAATCAACCCTGATGAAAGCAACTCTGCGTTGAGGGTCGATAAATGGCATGATGTAATCTACTTTGCCCCGATACAATTGGTTACCTTTGCCTTGCACCATAAATTCAACGCTATTGCCTAATTTAATCCAGGGCAGGTCAGATTCGTATGCTTCAAGTAATATCCACAAATGAGAAAGATCGGCAATTTCAAAAAGTCCTTGCCCTTCTTTTACATGATCGCCATTTTCAACCATTCGTTTCATCACAATTCCGTCATAATCCGAAAGAATATCGATATACTCTACAATTTCACCTTTTTGTTCAATCATTTGAATTTGTTCATCCGTCAATTTCCATAGTTTCAATTTATTTCTCACCGATTGATACAATTGAGGGTTGATTGATTTAATTTTCATGGCTTCAAATAATTCTTTTTGTGCCGTCAACAACTCGGGAGAATAAATTTTTGCCAATTTTTGTCCTTTAAAGATACGTTCCCCTGTGAAATTCACATACAATCTTTCGATTCGGCCGGGGATATGTGCCGATTGTGTATAGAGATATCTTTCATCGGGTTTGATGCGTCCCAATAAACGAATTTCTTTCTGAGCCGTAGATTTTCTTACCACATCTGTTTCTATTCCTGCCAAACGGGCAGCTTCCGGGCTTATACTGATTTCATTTGGATCGTGATGGTGTTTGTTTTTTTTCTTTTGTGTATTGGCAGGTATCAAATCCATGCCGCATATCGGACATTTACCGGGTTTATCCATTCTAATCTGTGGATGCATAGAGCAAGTCCAAACAACTTCTTCGTTTTGCACAATGTTTGTTTTTTTCTGTCGGGTTTTTTTAGATGAGCCCGATATAATAAATAATCCAACGATGATACCTAAAATAAATACAAGAAATAGTTGGATAAAACGGTTTTTTAAAATATTTTTCATGGTCATAAAATTTTAATTCCCTAATAAATATTGCAAAAATGCCATCGCTCTCAGTTTGTCAACAATGGCTTTTTCTTTTTCGAGCCGGTATTGAAGGAGTAGTTTCTCCATCCGTAGTATTTCGTCAAAATTGTTGTTGTCATTGGCGTATGATTCCATCAAAATATTGATGGTTTTTTCAGCCAGGGCACCCTGAGTTGTATATAGTAATTTTCTTCTTTGAGCATCTTTAAATTCGGTCTCGGTTTTTTCAAAAAGGTTTTCGAGATCATAACCGGTTTGTTGCAGTTGGTTTTTGCTTCCATCATATTTTATTTGTGCTTCTTCGATCATTGCTTTGTATTTTTGACGGTAAAGAGGTATCGTAACCGTAATCATCGGAAACATGATCATGTCTTTGCCATTGTTGGATGCATCGGCCATGGGATTTGACGAGGGCTTGATGTAGGTATATCCTGCTCCGGCAGAAAAAGATGGCAAGCTGCTTTGATATGCTGCTTTTGTCTCTAATAAATAAGTTTCTATTTTTCTTTCGATCAATTTAACCATGGGGCTGTTGGTTAAAATGCTATCCAAAAAACTGCGGGGCAGTTCAGCTATTGTGATGGTGTCTTGAATGCCGGGTAAAATTGGATTTTCGACACCTGTAAGATTTTTCAATTTAACCATCAAATCTTGCAATTTATCTTGAAGCAATAGAATTTGATAATTAAGATCGTTGATTTCAATCTCAATTCGGAGTTCGTCGGCAAGTGTCGTTTGTCCGGCTTCAATCTTAATAAGGGTGTAACTGCGAATGGTTTCCAGAATCCGTATGTTTTCTTTGGCAATATCGATAGATTGTTGTAAAAAGTAAATTTGATAGCAAGTTTCTTTTACTTCATAAAACAATTTTGATTTTTCTGTCAAAAATTCTTCATAACGTGTGCGGGCAACCATAGTTGCAATATCTTGTTGTGTTTTGAGCAATCCGAACCAAGGAAAATGTTGCATCAATGTGATGGACCAACGTTGTTGTCCCATTCCCATGTCCGGACTTTGAATAAAATAATTGAAAGCTATTTGTGGGTCGGGGAGTTGCCCGGCTTGGGGCAAAAGTTTCAAGGCAGCCATGTATTCAGAAAATTTTGCTTTCAACCCCGGATTGTTATTGGCTGCGGCAATTAAATAATCATTCATGCTCTTTTGAGACATTAGTTGATGGCAAGCCAATATGACAAATGCAAATAGATAAATCTTTTTCAGTAAACAGATGGTTTTCATGTGTTTAAAGTTTTTTGTTTTTTAATGGCATTTTCTCTCCAAATGCATTGAAAGACAGGCACCATAAACATAGTCATCAGCTGGATGAGCATTCCGCCAAATGTTGGAATAGCCATAGGCACCAATATATCCGAACCTTTGCCTGTTGATGTAATAACCGGAATGAGGGAGATAATGGTGGTTGCAGCAGTCATCATAGCCGGTCTTACGCGTTTTTTACCTGCTTCGATCACCGACAATCTAACTTCTTCAATAGTTTGAGGATTGTTTTTAAGAAAGGTTTCGTGAATATAAGTACCCATAATAACGCCATCATCGGTGGCAATACCAAACAATGAAATAAAACCCACCCATACGGCCACACTCATGTTGATTGTGTGAACTTGAAACAAATCACGCATTGGCACACCGGCAATTTCAAAATTGAGGAACCATGGTTGACTATATAACCATAGCATAATAAACCCACCGGCAAGGGCAACAAACACTCCTGAAAAATGAATGGTTGATGCCGTGATGCTTTTAAATTGCATATAAAGAAGCAGAAAAATCAAAATCAAGCTGACCGGAATAATTATCATCAACCGTTTGGTGGCGCGAATTTGATTTTCATAGTTACCTGTAAATTCAAAGGTTACACCTTGCGGAAGTTTTAATTGACCGGAATTTATTTTTTTCTGCAAATAATTATTGGCTTGTTCCACAACATTTACTTCGGCCCAATTTTCTTTTTTGTCAAAAATCACATAAGAAGTAAGGAAAGTATTTTCACTTTTGATCATTTGAGGTCCGCGTTCAAATTTTATGTCTGCAATCAATTCCAAAGGGACAAAAGAGCCCGAGGGAGTAGAAAACAAGATTTTTTTCAACTGTTCAGGTTGATCCAACCATTCGCGGGGATAACGCAATCTCACAGGATAGCGTTCCCGTCCTTCTACGGTGGTAGTGATGGTTTTGCCCCCAACCAATAATTCCAATTGTTCCTGAAATTGTTTGACGGTTAAACCATAACGGCTCAACCATTCGCGTTTTGGAATGATTTCCAAATAAGGCTTGCCCACAACCCTGTCGGCAAATACAGAATTAGGTTCAATGCCGGGCACTTCTTTGAGTGCTTTTTCAAGCATGAGTCCGGCTTGTTCCAATGTTTTCAAATCAGGTCCATAAATTTTGATTCCCATGGGAGCCCGCATACCGGTTTGCAACATTACCAGCCGGGTTTGAATGGGTTGTAATTTTGGAGCCGAAGTAAGACCCGGAAAGTCGGTTTTTTCTACAATCTCTTGCCAAATATCATCCGGGGAGTGAATGTGTGGGCGCCATTGGCGGAAATATTCACCATCAGGATCTATTATTAAACTGTCGGTAGGAATCTTACGAAATGGGGCTTTCCCATAAGCATATCTATGACCGTTTTTTAAAATAAATCGCCCTTGCTCATCCACTTTAAAGCGCAATCTCCGACCGTTTTGATCTGTTTTGTATTCCGGGAGATAATTGATGATATTTTCAAACATTGAAATAGGTGCAGGATCGAGAGCAGAATTGACACGCCCCCATTTGCCCACCGTTAGTTCTACTTCCGGAATTGACGAAACAGAACGGTCCAATTGAGCGATCACTTCGGTGTTTTCTTCTACTCCACTGTGAGGCATGGTGCTCGGCATCAATAAGAATGAACCTTCGTCGAGATCGGGCATAAATTCTTTGCCAAGTCCGGGGAAAGTTTGACTAAAATAATGAAACAAAGATGTTTTTTTCATGGATTCGGGCAGAAACCCGAAAATTTTGTCTGCTCCCCAATAGGATAAGCATCCAAAAAAGATGGTAAAAGCCGGAATGATTAAAAACTTGACTTTGTTTTCGAGCGCCCACCTTAACACCGGCACATAGAAAAATACCATCAAATATAACACGCCCAATACAAGAGTTGTAATAAATCCGACAAACAGAAAATTAACTATGAACAATTGTTGTGGACCTAGAGGCAACCATTCGTGTGTAAGATAATAGATCACCGTGAGAATAATCACGATTAATTGAGCTTTTGTGGAAGTGAACCAAATTTTTTGAGGCCAATAATCTTCCAACAAAGCAATAGAGCCATATAAAAGAGCTGTTAGACCAAGGAAGTTTTTAAAAAAGATCAATAAGTAAATACCTGCCAAGCATAGAATCAAATAAGAGATTTTTTTCCACTTTTGGCGTGTGATTCTGATGGAAAAGAACCAATAAGCCAAAGTAGGCAGAATGAAAACACCCAAAATAAACGAACCTGCAAGTGCCAATGTTTTGGTTGTTGCCAAAGGGTGGAAAAGTTTTCCTTCCGGGCCTTCAAGAGCAAAAACAGGCAGAAAACTGATTAAGGTGGTAGATAGTGCTGTCAGGATTGCGCCGGAAACTTCTGAAGTTGCTTGAAAAATAGTATTCAACAAGGTTCTACCTGAGGGATTTTCTTCCGGAAGCAATTCAATATGACGAATTATATTTTCTGTGAATACAATGCCAATATCCACCATCACACCTATCGCAATGGCAATTCCGGAAAGAGCAACGATGTTGGCTTCAACACCTGTCCAACGCATAAAGATAAAGCTAAGGAGGACTCCTACCGGCAAAAGACCTGAAATAATAAAAGAGGCCTTGAGATTAAAAATTAAAACCACAACAACCAGAATTGTAATCAAGATTTCATGGTTGAGTGCCGATTCAAGAGTGCCTAATGTTTCTCTAATCAAAACCGATCGATCGTAAAAAGGTACAATGGTTAATTGGGAGATGGTACCATCGCTTAGTTGCTTTTTGGGCAAGCTTTGTTGAATTTTTTTAATGGCATTTTTAACATTTTCGATAGTTTTCATTGGATTTGATCCAAAACGCGCCACTACTACCCCGCCAACAGCTTCCATTCCGTCTTTATCGAGTCCCCCCCTGCGTGGAGCCGGACCGGTAGAAACGTATGCAATATCCTTGATTCTCACAGGCGTGTGGTTATATTCTTTTACCACACTTTGTTCCAGATCATTAAGCGACCGGATATAGCCGATTCCGCGAATGAGATATTCCACTTTGTTGAATTCCAAAGTTCTTGCTCCTACATCCAGATTGCTTTGAACAATGGCTTTGTAAACATCTTCAACCGTAACATTAAAAGCTTTCATGGCTTCGGGGTCGAGGTCAATCTGATATTCTTTGACATAACCGCCGATACCTGCAACTTCTGCTACGCCATCCACGGCAGTCAGAAGATATTTAATGTAAAAATCCTGCAATGTTCGAAGTTCGTGTAGGTCCCAGCCGCCCACGTTTTTCCCTGTTTTTGGATCGAGGCCTTCGAGGGTATACCAAAAGATTTGACCAAGTGCTGTTGCATCAGGCCCTAATGTTGGGGTGGCATCAGGAGGAAGCAATCCTTCAGGCAAAGAATTTAACTTTTCGAGTATCCGGCTTCTACTCCAGTAAAATTCAACATTTTCTTTGAAGATAACATATATCACTGAAGCGCCAAACATGGAGGTGCTTCTAATGGTTTTTACGCCAGGCACTCCCATCAATGCTGTGGAGAGGGGATAAGTTATTTGATCTTCGACATCTTGAGGCGAACGTCCGGGCCATTCGGTGTAAACAATTTGTTGATTCTCGCCAAGATCAGGAATGGCGTCAACCGGTACGGGATTTCGTGGTAAAAAATCTATATCCCATGGAAAAGGGGCAGTGGCAATCCCGCCAAAAATAATGGCAAGCAACAATATAAAGGTAATTACACGGTTTTCTAAAAAATATTTTATGATTCTGTTCATAATATCATTAGTTTTGATGAACCAATGACAGATAAAAGAAAATGGTGCAGGAGAACTCAAAAAGAAAAGAATTTGTTCTCCAAAGAAAGAATCATCACAATCTTAAGTTGCAAAAAATTAGAAATGCAGGTAATTGAAATTTTTCCGGAAGGCATGGAGGATCATGAAAAGAGATATTGGCTATACAATTTAAATCATAAACAAATGAAAAAGGAATAAAATCGACAAAATGAAACTTTTCGGAAATATTTTTGAATAAAGAAGAAACAACTTCGGCTTGTGTGTTTATTTGAAATTTTTCGATTTTGTTTTGACAACAATTGGATTGTAAAGCAGGATTGTTTTCACAGGAATAGGACCGGTCTTGGATCATGCCGCAAGAAAGGTCATGATAGACGATTTGCCAATCGTTTTTTACCAAACGGCCACCACAGTAATGCCGATTGTGACTAAAACCAACAGACAAAAACAAATACCAAATGGCAAACAATATGGCAAAAATTGACCGCATTGCAAAACAAAATTAATAATTTTTTTTAAAGTTTGAGGGAAATCATTAAACCATCTCTAACAGGAAGAAGGACGTTAAAAAATTGCTCATTCGATTTTAGTAAATTAAGATATTTGATTATACCTGCCGTGTCATCATCAGCGGATGAGGGTTTTAGCACTTTTCCGTTCCATAAAACATTGTCGGCAATGATTATCGAACCCGGTTTCAAATTTTTTTGCAGTGCTTTAAAATAATCCGGATAATTTTCTTTATCGGCATCGATAAAAACCAAATCAAAAATATCGTCAATGTCTTGCAGAATTTCTAAAGCATTTCCGATAAATAACTTGCAACGATTTGCCACACCTGCTTTTTTCCAATTATCCAGGATGATTTTTTTCAACTCGTCATTGATTTCTATAGAAATTAAACAACCATCTTCTTTAAGACCTTCGGCCAAGCAAATGGCAGAATAACCGGTGAAAGTGCCAATTTCCAATATTTTGCCGGGTTGCTTAATACGACTAATTAAACTTAAAATTCTACCCTGATATTCTCCGGAGATCATACGGGGCATCAATTGTTTTTTCCATGTTTCGTTTTCAATTTCTTTTAAAACAGCCGGAGAATCAGAAGTATACAACTCTGTAAATTGTCTTATTAATTCATTGACAAACTCCATATGTCGAAAAGTTGTTAATAACTCCGTTTAAAAGTTAATAAAGTGTTAATAAAATCATGTCAAAACAAATTATAGTTTCGTGAAAAACCAATGATATGTTTAAAAAGAAATCCATTTTCATTTTGTTGATCATGTGTTTTAACATCACATTTGCCCAACAAATGTCGAAAAAAGAAATTAAAATTAACGAAGAGAAAGCAGATTATTATTTTTCAGAAGGGAATTTCACACGTTCGGCGCAGTATTATGAGAAACTATACAAAGCATTTCCGGAAAATGTTTACTACCAATTGATGTATGCCGTTTCTTCAATGTATGGAGAAGGCGACCGTTCCGAATCATTGAAACTCATCGAAGATGTTTATGCAAAAAATAAAGAAAATCCGGATGTGGTTTTTTATTTGGCCCGGGCATATCAATTGAATAAAAATTTCGATGAGGCCATAAAAACTTTCAAAAAATACATGCGAATGGACATTGCGCAAGAAGATAAAGAGACGGCACAGAGATATTTATCGCAATGCGAAAATGCAAAAAAACTTGCGTCGGATGTAAATGAAAAGATATCCATTGATCCTGTCGGGCCGCCAATCAATACACGCTACCATGAGTATGTGCCATTGATTACACCGGATGAATCGGTGTTGATATTTACCTACAGAGGGCCAAAAAGTTTGGGTGGACTGCAGAACAAATACGGAAAGCCGGACCCCGACGGAGATTATTTCGAGGATATCATGATCAGCTACAAAAAAGATGGTCAATGGAGTGAGCCGGTCAGTATTGGAAACAATATCAACACCACCAAACATGACGCGAGTATTGCATTGAGCGTAGATGGGCAAAAATTGTTGATTTTTAAGAGTACAAAAAAAGATAACGGAGACATTTACATTAGTTACCTGCAGGGAACAGAATGGTCAAGGCCTGTAAAAGTGCAAGGAGAAATCAACACAAATTATTGGGAAGGCAGCGCTACATTATCGTCGGATGAGCGTTTTATGATATTTGCATCGGACCGGCCGGGAGGTTTTGGAGGTAGAGACCTATACATAGCAGAGAGATTGCCGGATGGCACCTATGGGAACGTGAAAAATCTGGGTCCTACAATCAATACGAAGTATAACGAAGATTCGCCGTATTGGCACCCTGATGGCGTGACCTTGTATTTTAGTTCCGAAGGTCATAACTCCATGGGTGGGTATGATATTTTTTACAGCAATTTGGAGAATAATCAATGGACCAAGCCGGTGAATGTGGGTGCTCCGGTCAATACGATTGATGATGACAGGTTTTATGTGCTTTCGGCAGATGGAAATACGGGATATTATTCATCGGCAAGAATGCAAAGTTTGGGAGGACACGATATTTTCACCGTAACACCGGGCCATTTTGGCAAAAAACCGATTCTGGCTTTGGTGCTTGGGGTTGTGACGGCAAATGATGAACCTGCAGCAGCCGACATTACCGTTACCAATGAAAACACCGGGGAATTGGTTGGAAAATATAAATCAAATGAAGCTACGGGAAAGTATATGCTTGCACTCACCCCCGGAAACAAATATAAAATAGCCATAGAATTGGATGGTTATGAACCGCAAATCGAATATCTCAATGTAGAAAACCTTGAAACATACGTACAATTGGAGCATGATATTGCTTTGAAATCAAAAGATTTTGCGGCAAAGGTGCAGGATGTGGAAAAGCCCATGTCTTTGCAAGAAAAACTCAATCAGCAAATAGCCAAGTTTAAAAGCATTGCACAAACAGACAACAGAAGCAACGTGACCCAAACAAACTATAACCTGAATGATGTGGTGAAAGGGACAGACAACAGCATCATCAATCCGCAAGACACCGCAAAATATGTGAATGATAAAATGACAGAATTGAATACGGATAAAATATTTGATAAAGATAAAATTGAAAGGGAAAAATTGAAAAATGTGTACGACACACCCATTGACGGAGTGACATTTAAAGTTGAGATAGGCAGTTATACGGATGTTTCGCAATTTGACCGTCAATATTGGGAAAAATATGGCCCCATAGAATGTAAAAAATATCCGGAAGATGGTTTGACTAGATGTGCATTCGGGCCGTTCAACACTTTGAGAGAAGCCGAAGAATTCAGGAAAATGTTGATAGAAAAAGAGAAGAAAAGCGAGGATGCTTTTGTGACGGTATTTGTTTTTGGTCAACGTAAAACATTGAAAGAGTATGCCGACTATCCGTGTAATCCCAATCAACCACCGGTTGATTTTTCTGACCTGGTGGATAAGGATTTGAACGACCCAAAATGGTATAATCTGCTGCTAAGCAAAGGAGGCAATATTTGTGCAGAAGGATTGCATTTTGAAGTGCAAATTGCCGCATACCGCCATCCGGAGAATTATAAATATGACCATTTGATACAATTCGGGCAACCGGTTATCAGAGATTATCCTGATGGAATCACCAGGTTTACACAAGGAAGATTTACAACACTCAGAGAAGCAGAAGCGTTAAGGCAGAAAATAATCAAAGCCGGACAGACCGATGCATGGATTACACCTTTTTACAACGGAAAAAGGATGTTGATGCAAGATTTGATAAAAGTGAATTTCTATGGGCGAAGTGTAAACTAAACATTTTGTTTGTTCTGCATATAATTATCAATGGATTTGTAGAGATGATAGATATTTAGAACGTTGTGTACAAAGTTTACAGGTTCTTTACAAAAACATCTGCCGTGCTTCACCCACTCTGACTTGTAATATTCAGGCCTGTTTTTGTGCAATAGATAATACTGTATGTCATACCAATCGGGTCGATTGTTATTGAGATGCACAGCAAGGCGGTAGGCATCAAGGATGTGTCCCATACCGGCATTGTAAGAAGCCAATGCCAACTTAACGGCAAATGAAGAATCGGAGGTTATTTTCAACCAACGACTATAGAAAATTTTATACAATTTGGCACCGGCTAAAATATGTTCATAACGACTGCTGCTACTATCGATATTGAATTGTGCGGCTGTTTGAGGCATAAGTTGCATAATGCCCGTGGCATTTTTATGGGAAACAGCCGAGTCGTTAAAACGGCTTTCGTTATAAGCAATGGCTGCCAACAAAAGCCAATCGACGCCGGTGCGTTTGGCTGCACCTTTAAAAGTTTCATCAAATGGTGTAATGTTTATGCGTCTTTTTTTCTTTAAAGCAATAAATTGATTGACATAGGATGATTGTGAGTGGCGAAAATATTTGTGGATTAAACGTTGATATTGACGGGTTTTTTTAAATTTTTTCAACCAATGGTTGAGTTTTTGATGCAGTTTTTTGGAACGGATAGAAACAGCCCAAGCAATTTTTTGTGGAATGCCAAGATTTGTGACAATTTGAATGTTGGGAAATTTATGTTTAAAGATATTGAATGTATTTTCATCAATCAGTGTTGCTTGAAAATTGCCTGTATTGACAGAATCAAGAATGTCGTAGTCATCTATATTGCCCGATACAAATTCAAAGGTGAGGGGCAAAGAATGGTTTATTGATTGAATATTCCGGGAATAAGAAGAGTTTTTGCGGAGATATACTTTGAGGGATGAGTCGGGTGTATGTTTGTTTTTTATCAAAAGAATTTGCGTAATGGTGACCGGTGTGGTGAAAAGTGCTTTTTTTTTGCGTTGGGATGTGATGGTGAGATTGGCAGCGGCAAGGTCGACCAAGCCACTGTCGAGGTAGTGGAAAATATGGTCGAAGTTTTCTATAATGATGGTGTTGAGAAAAAGGTTGTGGTCTTTGCAGAAAGCAGAAATTAATTCGAATTCAAAACCGGTAGGTTGGCCTTGTTTGATGAAATAACCGGTAGGGCTGAGGTCGATCAATACTTTTAGTTCGCCATCTTTAATGATTTGGGGCCAATCGCGGGCAGTCGTGCCAGATGGTTGTTTATTGCGTGGTTGGCAAGTGGTGAGGATGAAAAGAAAAATAAAGCAAAATGTATGCAAAGGGATATGTATGCGGATAGTTTTCATATTTTAGTTATACTCAAAATGGAAGCGAAATGTTATATGCTGAAAGAATTTTAATTGCGGCCGGCGGTGAACGGAAAGCCCGCAAGCGGCGAAGCCCGGGAGGCAAGGAGCAAGGCAGCCGACGGCAGGAGGATCGCCTTGCGACTATGCAGCCCGAGGCTGAGCCGCGCGGACTTGTAGTGAAACGCCGTTAAGCCGCCCTGATTATGAACCGGATAAATGGCTTTGAATGTTGGATATAAATGATGAATAGTGGAGTGTGAAAAAGATAAATTGAAAAATTTTGTGAAGGGTGTGGTTTGTAAGCGAAACTATTCTGATAGAGAAGTTTATTGTGTGCTTTGTGTATCTTTACGGCAAAATTTAGTTGATTTTCAAATCATATATTTGTGAAGGTTAAAAGGAAGATATGGCAGTGCCTGGCTCTGACGGGAATGTCGGTGTGGCTAATGAGTGCGTGTGTGAATACTAAGCGGGCTTATCGTCAATTATCTGTATATAATTATTTTGCGGCGAAAAAAAATTTTTACAAGCTAGCCCGATACAAACGTAAAAAAACTGTTGCATACACAGGGCTCGCCATTATTTATGGAAGGAGTGATAATCCTTTTACCAATCTTGATTCGGCTTTTCATTATATACATCAGGCAAAAATTTTGTATCCCGGGGTGCCGGTAAAAACTAAAAATAAATGGAAGGAGAAACAGGGTGTAGATTCGTTGATGATAGATAGTTTGTATGCATCGATTGGCCGGAAACATTTTGAGCAGTATAAAAACACCGGAAGAAGGGAGTATTGGGAGAAATTTTTGAATGAATATAAAAATCATCCATACAGGGATAGTGCGCTGTATTACCGGGACAAATTGATTGTGGATTCTTTGACTGTGGTAAACACACCGGATGGGTGGAAATTTTTTTTAGAAAACTATCCGGACTCATATTGGAAACAATGGGCAGAAGAACAACTATTACAAGAGGTTGTATGAAGTGCAGACCGCTTCCGGCACGAAAGAAGCATTTGAAAAATTTTTGAATCAATATCCCGATCATCCGTGGAGAGAGAAAGCATTTGCGCGTTTGTTTGAGTTATATACTAAAAGCCAAACAGTAGATTCGTTGCTTCAGTTTGTGAAGAAATTTCCGGGATCACCAATGGAAAAAGAGGCATGGAGAAGAATTACATTGCTGTCAATATCCGACTGGGATGATGTGTCGATGATACACAATTTTTTGCGGAAGTTTCCCGATTGCAAAATGAAAGCGATGATCGGTGAGCATTTGTATTGGTTGAATAAACAAGTGATAGCTGTTGTAAGCCGTGATACGGGGTATTTGTATTCAATTGAAGAACACAAATTTTTGCCCGGATACTGGGATAATATTGGGGAATTTAAAAATGGGACGGCTCCGGCAAGGAAAGGTGAAACAAAAGGAATTATCAACCGGAGCGGACAATGGTTGCTGAAAACCGAAGAATTGGAAATTGATGATTATGAATGGCCTTTTTTGGTTGTGAAAAAAGATGAAAAGTATGGATTGATGGATATTACAGGAAAATTGATAACAGAGATTGATTATGAAGATCTTTATTTGCCGCAGGAAGGTTGGTGTGTGGCGGCCAAAAATGGCAAATATGGTTATATAGATACGTTGGGTCGGGAAATGGTCGCTTTTATTTTTGATAATTTGAGTGATTTGAAAAATGGTAGGGCGGTGTTTGAAATGAACAATAAAATGGGTATTTTCGACAAACAACAGAAGAATATTCATCCACCTGCTTACGATTGGATAAATATCGATCATTATCCCTATATAAAATTCAAGGAGGATGACCGGTTGGGGTTGATGTATGTCCAAGATACGTTATTGCCTGCCCGGTATAATTACATTGATATATTGGATTCTATGGTTATTGTCGAGATAAATGACACGATTTATTTCTATCATTTGAAAAAAAGAAAATTTGAAGATTTTGTATCCGAAAAATATGCAGGTTTTCAATACCTGATCAAACCTGAAGGAAAAGCAGGATTGTTTGTTTTTTCAAAAAACAATAAATTGGGAATGGCAGACGTAAATTTCCAGCAAATTATCAAACCGGAATACGTGTTGATGCTACCATCGCCTGAACGAAATTATGTGATTTTGCAAAAGAAGGGTGCACCGGTGATGCTTTACGATATACATCAAAAACAATCCAAACAATTGAAGTTGAATTTTACGGGATGGATAAACGATACGTTGATGATTGTAAAAAACAATAAAGAAAAATATGGAGTGATGCATGTAAGCACTGAAATGGTGGTGCCCGACACTTGCCAAAAACTTGAACCAAAGGAAAAAGAATATTTGATAATTCCCGAAGAGGATCGAATGCGTTTGTACAAAATTTCTACCGGAAAACTTACGCCGTTTTTGTTTAAGGAGGTTAAAATGATTGAAGGAAAATACTTGATATTTTATGACCGTAAAGGGGAGTTCTACCTGACCGACAAGAATTTTAACAAATTGTGAACGGGAAGCAGAAAAGTATGGAATGACATTGGAAGAATTGTCCATAAAATTGAAAGAGACAAAGATTACGAGGGAGGAAGCGTTGAAAGCAAGGGAATTGTTGGCGCCTATGGGCAGGGCTGTAGATTTTTCCCATGAATATTTGAAGGATGCGAGAAAAGCGGCGGTTTTGGCATTGTTTTATGAAGAAAATCAAAAGGTTTTCTTGCTGCTGATCGAACGGAAAAAATACAGGGGTGTGCATTCAGGACAGATAGCATTTCCCGGTGGAAGTTTGGATGAAAAAGATAAAACATGGCAGGATGCCGCTCTGCGCGAGACGATGGAAGAAACCGGATTGAATCCCGGAAAAATTGAAATTTTACGAACGCTTGAAGATTTATACATACCGCCAAGCAATTTTTTGGTGAGGCCGTTTGCCGGAATCTACCATGACCGGGCAATATTCAGACCGGATCCGACAGAAGTGGAAGAAATTGTGCCGGTGTCTTTGGATGATTTGATGGATTGCCGGGTAACATTAAAGAAAGTAAAGACCGGAAACGGTCTTTTTATGAAGGTGCCTTGTTTTGAATTAAACCAAAAAATTGTGTGGGGCGCCACAGGCATTTTAATCAGCGAACTAAGATATTTGTTGAAAAACAGCCGTTCTTCAAGCAAATTTAGCATATAATTTGCCGGGCAATTTTATGTGTAAAAGAAATTAAAGATTATTGTTCGGCTTCTGGTTCGGGTTGTGTTTTGCCTTTTTTGCGGTATTTTTTGAGTTTACGCTTGCGTTCAATTTTCTTGTTGTATTTTTCTCTTTTTTTATCGGCTTTGCGTTTTCTACGTTCCATTTCTTTGTTCAATTCTTTGGCGGCTTTTTTGGGGTCGGTGGCTATATTGTCTTGATATTCTTCGGCAATGACAACACTGGGTGGTTTTTTGGAATTGGCATATTCTTTAGTAATTCCTTTTTTGTTGACTTTTTTATGGGAGAAAAATGTATCTTCAGTAAATTTCTTGCTTCTGCAAGACAACACAAGAACGGTTATCAAAAACAGTAGGAAATGTAAAAATGATCTATTGCAAATGTTGTTTTTCATATTCCTTGAGTAAAGTTCTGATATCATTGGTTAAGCGATCAATTTCTTCGGCAGAAGTTCCATCATAAAAGCCACGAATGCGTTTATCGGGATCAATCAGCACAAAATTTTCGGTGTGGATAAAATCGCCCGGTCCACCGTCGCCTTTACTGACAGCGGCAAAATATTGTTTCCTTGCGAGGTCGTAAATGTGCTTTTTATCACCTGTCACTAGATACCATTTGCCATAGATAACGCCATTTTCAATGGCATATTGTTTTAAAACCGGCACAGAATCGTGTTCAGGCATGACGGTATGAGAAATGAAAAGCACTCGGTCGTCGTTCTTAAAACGGTCTTGCAAGATTTTCATGTTTTTGGTCATCTTTGGGCAGATGGTTGGACAAGTGACAAAAAAGAAATCCGCAACATAAATTTTATTTTTGAATATTTCCGGAGTCACCGGGTTGCCTTCCTGGTCGGTAAGATGAAAATCGCCAATGGTGTGAACGGATTTGGTTTTGTCAACGTGTGGGTCAACCAAATCGGGATTAATGTCGGCAGGATGAAAAACAGGCAAAGATTGGGATTGGGAGTTTTTGAGATTGACAACATAAATGGAAACAAAAGCAAACAAAAGGATGGTAGCGGGTATCCACCAATATTTCTTCCAATGACGGTTCATTGTTTTTGTAGCTTTTTTAATTCAAGATCGATGACTTTTTCAAGAGTTTCGTGATCGAGCCGTTTGGCAATAATTTTTTTATCGGCATCAAGTAAATAAATGACGGGAGTAGAATAAATGTCAAAAGTGTCGTGATAATTTAAGCTTTTCAGGTCTGTAACGCCACTCAACACGATCTCGTTGGTGTATGATTGATCTTTATACACTCTGACCGGCACGGCAACGTTGATGAAGTTTTCCAGATGGTGTTCTTTGATAAATTTTTTCCATTTTTCGTCTCCATCGCTGCTGACAGCATATACTTTGACATTTTGGTTTTTCCATTTTTCATTGAACTTTTCGGCAATCAAGGGAATTTCTTTTTTACAATGACCACAATCAGGATCCCAGAAAATCAGTATTGTCAGTGGGGCTTTGATATCGTAAAGACGAAAAAATCGCTCACCGGTAGTGTCTGCCAGGGAAAGATTGTGAACTTTTTTTCCGATTAAAAGAGGTTCAAGTTTTTCTACTCTCTCTTTGAATTTCTCGAGATTTTCTTTGCTGATCCAGAAAGCATCTCCGGAGAGGTAGTATTTTTTGCCCATGTGCACAAAAACGGCTTCCATGCCCATAATCTTTGATTTTTCGGCAGAGGAAGTGATAAAATGGACGGTATATTTGAACATGTCTTTGGATGGACGGGTTTTTTCGATGATTGCATCGGCATATTTGATAATGGTGTCGGGGTGTTGAATAAGAATTTGTTCAAAAAACTTTTTTAATTTATTGTGGTAGATGGGGGTACGCACCATGGTGCTGTCGGCAAAATCGAAATCATCCCAAAAGTGATTTTTAAAATATTCGTAACGTGCCAAAGAATCTTCCTTAGTTTGAGGGTTTTTGAGATGATCCGGAAATTCAGGTTCGGCCATAGCTTTGAACATTTTGGTCAACCATGCATCCGGATTTTGTTGCATGAGCTTGAGACGGTATGCTTTCACTTCATTGTCTATTGCTTCTAATTGTTTGACAAGTTTAGCGGCGGTGGCATCATCTCCTTTTTCGCGGGTTTTGGATAGAGAATCTTGCAGCGGTTTCATTTCTGCACTTTTTTGATTGACAAACCTTACGTAGTCAAAAAAAAGTTGATTTTCTTTCGAACCTTTAACAACCATTTTTCCCACAAGGTCGTTGGTGTCGGTTTGCAGGGTAAACTCCGGTTCTACAAAGACAAATTCAAAAAATTTACGTTCGGGCAAAACGGCAAGATAAATACCACCGGGCAGTCGCTCTTTTTTGGAAAAAATAGCCTCGCCTTTTTTGTTGAAATAAGCAGTGTCGGCATAATATTGTTTGTCGCCAAAATAATTCGCTATGTAAACCACACCACTTTGATACTGAGGTATTTTAATGGTAAGCCGATAGGCGTTTTTTTGTGCAAAGGAAGAAAATATAATTAAACTGTAGAAGAGCGAAGAAAATATCAGCTTTTTCATAGTTATTTTAATTTTCAAAACTACAACGATAGATCCAACAATGTTGCCAAAGGTATTTAAAAAATGTAAAAAAATAGTGCATATCAATTTTTACAAAGAAAAAAATAAATTTATTTTTGTTGAGAAATTTTAAAACATTTATGCTATGAACAAAAAATTATTATTAGGTTTAATTGCAGTAGTCGCCTTAGGTTCATGTACGATTCAAAAAAGGCAATACATGAGTGGTTACCATGTCGAATGGCATAAGCCAATTGCCAAAAAATCAAAAAAAGTTGATGAAAGTTACAGTCAAAAGCAAGCCATTCAAGAGAATAATGATCAACTTGTAACAAATGACGGCAATTCCGAGGACCTCAACGTGGGGGTGGAAACAAACCATGCAATGGCACAGAAAGACGAATTGAAAAAAGTCAACTTAAGAAATGAAAAAAATCAGAAAGAAAATTTAAAAACTAATGTTGTTGAAGATCAGCCCATTCAGATAACCAAAAAACAGATAAAACAACAAAAAGAAACAGCCAAAGAAATAAGAAAGGAGATTAAAAAGCAAATAAAAAAAGAAAAGAAAAAGTACGCCGGCTCTTTGCATAGACATTTAAAAACGGCGATATTATTATTTGCTATTGGATTGATAGTTTGGTTTTTTGGATTTTTCTTGTTCCCCTTCTTTTACCTTGCATATTTATTGTTTTTGGCATCATTTATTTTCTTTTTGTTGTGGTTGGTAGAAGAGTTAGGATAATTCAGAATGATAGTTCAATTGATGGAAAGATTAATATAAATGCCGAGATTTAATTCATATCTCGAATTGTAATAAAAATGATTTTTATTTCTCTTTTTTTAAAAAGAATTTATATTTGTACTTTGTTTAAAAAAAGTATTATGAACAAAAAATTATTATTAGGTTTAATTGCAGTAGTCGCCTTAGGCTCATGTACGATTCAAAAAAGGCAGTACATGAGTGGATATCATGTCGAATGGCACAAGCAAATTGCCAAAAAATCAAAAAAAATTGATGAGCATTATAGCCCAAAGTCAGCTATTCAAAAAAATGATGATCAACTTTTGGTTAATGAAGGTAATTCTGAAGAACTCAACATGAGAGAGGAAACAAATCATGTAATGGCACAGGTGGGCGAAACGAAAAAAGTTATTTCAAGCAATGAAAAAAATCAGAAAGATAAACTAATAACTAATGTTTTTGAAGAACAGTCAAACCCGGTTACCAAAAGAGAGTTAAAGCAACAAAAAGAGACTGTTAAAGACTTTCGAAAGGAGATTAAAAATCTGATAAAAAACGAAAGGAAAAAGGGAGCAGACCAGGAGAAGTTATATCTGCGGTTATCTATACTATCATTCATCTTTGGTTTGGCTGGTATGATCATTGGTATAGCGATGTCAATATTCATAATATCTGTCCTTTCTTATTTATTTTTTGTGGCATCTGTCTTCTTTTTATATTTATGGTTTAAAGAAGTAACAAGTTAATATCTTAATTGATTTTGATTACAGAAGTTAAATAAACCGGTAGAATAAATATTTTATATTGTTATAAGATATGATTTTCCGGAAATGCCCAATAAATTAAAGATAAAATAAGTTTAATTATGTTTGTTAATTTGTTTATTAATTCAATAAAAGTTGTGCTATGAACAAAAAATTATTTTTAGGTTTTCTTGCTTTAGTTAGCTTAGGCTCATGTACGATTCAAAAAAGGCAGTACATGAGTGGATATTATGTCGAATGGCACAAGCAAATTGCCAAAAAATCAAAAAAAATTGATGAGCATTATAGCCCAAAGTCAGCTATTCAAAAAAATGATGATCAACTTTTGGTTAATGAAGGTAATTCTGAAGAACTCAACATGAGAGAGGAAACAAATCATGTAATGGCACAGGTGGGCGAAACGAAAAAAGTTATTTCAAGCAATGAAAATAATCAGGAAGATAAACTAATAACTAATGTTTTTGAAGGACAGTCAAACCCGGTTACCAAAAGAGAGTTAAAGCAACAAAAAGAGACTGTCAAAGACCTTCGAAAGGAGATTAAAAATCTTATAAAAAAAGAAAGTAAAAATTCATTTATATACATTCAAAAACATTTGAAAAGAGCATTGATTTTTTTTATCCTTACTTTCTTTTTTTTATTTCTTGCTGTATATTTCTTACCATTTGCATTCATTGGTTTGATTTTTTTTATACTTTCAATTTATAACTTTATATATTGGTTATTTTATATAGCACAATCATAATAATAACGCCTTATAATTTCAGAATTTTATTTTTAATTAAAGATTGTTTGCATAGATACATATACTTTTCATGTCATCAATTGATTGGTGATGATTCTAAATAATAACGTTTGGGTATAAATTCAGTATGATTGGAAGCGTAGTCAAAGACGAAGCTTCCAATCATACTGAATTTATATTTATTGTTTCATAGTTACTCATAGGAGATTTCTATGGAGAGTATTCTTCCTCATTGCTGCATAACTGAATAATTCTATAAAAAATGATAGTTAGGAGTTTGATAAAGCTTCTAGCATTTTTATTGTTCTCTTTTGATACCTTATTTGTCGCATTTATCAATATGTAAAGTTAATCAAGTTGTGGATGAGATGATAAAATCAAAATTTTTTTATATCTTATTTGATAAATATTTTGTGATCAGTTTCATGTAATGATCTCGTTAATTATTCTTATGTTAAATTGAAATTTTTATTGATTTTCAAATGTTTAAAATTTAAATTTTATTAATGATCAATGTTATTTATATTTTGTTTTGATATCATTACATTATGATTACACAAAGTAAAATTTTAATAAAGCCACAACAATCAAAATGTTTTTAAAAGTTTTTCGATAAAAACTTGAATTGTATGGATAAAATGTTAAAATTTGTCAATGAAAATGTAACATTCAAAACATTTATTCGTAAAATGCAGAAAAAATAAGTTTATGAGACAACTAAAAATTTCAAAACAAGTAACCAACAGGGATACTGTATCGGTAGAAAAATATTTGCAGGAAATCAGTAGAGAGGAATTAATCACAGCAGAAGAAGAAGTGGAACTGGCAAGGCGAATCAAATTGGGGGATCAAGATGCCTTGGATAAATTGGTGAGAGCCAATTTAAGATTTGTGATTTCGGTGGCCAAACAATATCAAAATCA
This sequence comes from Vicingaceae bacterium, assembly GCA_026003395.1. Lineage (NCBI taxonomy): Bacteria > Pseudomonadati > Bacteroidota > Flavobacteriia > Flavobacteriales > Vicingaceae > Vicingaceae bacterium. The sequence goes on along the minus strand of BPHE01000006.1, from coordinate 3,825 downwards.
GGGGTTAACATTGCCGGATCTTATCAATGAAGGTAATCTGGGCTTGATAAAAGCTGCTCAAAGATTTGACGAAACACGAGGATTTAAATTTATTTCTTATGCAGTTTGGTGGATCCGCCAATCGATTTTGCAAGCCATAGCCGAGCAAGCGAGGATCGTCAGATTGCCATTAAACAAAATAGGTTCCTTAAATAAAATCATGAGAACTTTTCAGGAGTTGGAGCAGCAGTTTGAAAGAGAGCCAACTCCTGCAGAGGTTGCAGAGATTCTAGACATACCGGAGGCAGAGGTGGTGAGTATAATGAAAAACTATGGCAAACATGTGTCTATTGATGCACCTGTGAGCAATGATGAAGATAGCAGCACATTATTGGATTTGCTACCCAATCATCAGGACTTGGACCCCGCCAAAGAAATGCACATGGAGAGTTTGCGACATGATTTGAATAATTTGTTATCGGAACTATCACACAGAGAAGCCGAGATTTTGCGAATGTTTTATGGATTGAATGGATATACTCCTCATTCACTCGAGGAAATCGCCATGAAGTTTGACCTGACAAGAGAAAGAGTCAGACAGATAAAAGAAAAAGCCCTGAGACGCATTAAATATCATGCTAAATGCAAAAAACTCCGAATGTATCTTTAATATAGATGCTTGAAATTAAGTTTTTGATAGTTTTGCAAGAATCAAAAAAATATTAATCATGATTCTTGCACCTTCTATTTTATCAGCTGATTTTACACAACTGGGCCGACAAGTTGCATTATTGGACAAAAGTGCATGTGATTGGATTCATATTGATGTAATGGATGGTCTGTTTGTCCCAAATATATCCTTTGGATTTCCGGTCATAGAAGCGTTACGCCCATTGACAAAGAAATTTTTTGATGTTCATTTAATGATTCACGATCCGGGACGTTATATAGATAGGTTTAAAAAGGCCGGGGCAGATGGGCTCACCGTGCATTGGGAGGGTGCCATACATCTACACCGGACCATTCAAAACATAAAAGATTTGGATATGAAAGCCGGAGTTGCCATCAATCCACACACACCGGTTTCTGTTTTAGAGGAAATTCTTCCAATGATCGATTGGGTATTGATAATGTCGGTTAATCCCGGCTTTGGCGGACAGTCGTTTATAACTTCTACGTTGAAAAAAATAACTCAACTCAAAACACTAATCAATAAAAACAATCTATCTACAATGATCGAAGTGGATGGTGGAATTAATTTGTCGAATGCAAAAGAGGTAATTAAAGCCGGCGCAGATATATTAGTGGCCGGCAATGCTATCTTAAATCAATCCGAACCGGAAAAAATATTGGATGTCATTGCGAAGTTTAAACAGTTCTGACTGATTTTGTTCAATTTGTTTAGTATAACTCAAAAAACTATTTTAAAATATCTATAAATGAAATATACTTTTTATTACTTGAAATAGTCAATATTTTATCCAAAATTATATCATTATTCTTAGTTACATACATAACATACTCTATATCAATATTTTTATTATTTTGAGGGTTTTTCATTGTAAAAAATTCGAAATTGTAATCTCCTTTGGTATCTACAATAAAATATCCAAGACCCTCAATACCGGTATTTTTCGGTTTTGTTGGTTGTTTTTTGAAATTATTGATAGCCAGTTTTTTCATTAAAGATTTATATTTTTCTATAGGAAGTAGCAAAATAAATTTATCAAAAGATTCATTAATGAAATAAAATTTGGGAGAAATGTAATTTCTGGGATTAATACTATAGTTTAAAAGATTATTTATTTTCCCATTTTCGATTAGATCTAAAGAGATAGAAAAGTGAGGAGATGTGAATTTATCAACATAACCTTCAAAAAGAACTATACTTTTGTCTTTATCTAAGTTGAAGCATTTTAAATATACATAGTTAAATTTGTTTGGGTATGATTGGTTATGATTTAAAGGTATTATTCTAGGTTCATGTATTTTGTCATTTTCAAAATCAAGATAAATTTGTTTTAAAATAATTTCTTTTTCGTTAGAGTTATTCACTTTTTTATATAAAATGGCATAAACAGATGCATTAAATTCACTCGATAAATCTGGAGCTATGATTTTAGGGTTGGGTCTATAATAGATATTACCTGATGATATATCAACATATTCATCATCATATTCATCATCTGACGTTTCTACAAATAATATTTTTGGAGAAAAGTTTTCATTTTCTTTAAAACTAAAAATCAAAAATCCCTTTCTCCATTTTTTATTTTCATCTTGTAGACTTATACTTGTATATAATAAATAATTTTTTTTCTGTCTTAAACTTTTGAATGATATTAAGCTGACATTAGTATTTTTAAATTTGATAGGAATTTCTGCCTGTTTTGTTTCAATTAGATTGTAATCTTTGGTATCAAAAATACGAACATCAATAGAGATTTGTCCATCTTTGTTTGGTATAGAGTTTATAATACAAATTTTTGACTTATCTTGATTATGGACTACTGACAGGATATTGCCTCTTAGCCCAATAAAATTTACCAATACAGGTAATTTATATAATTTTTTGAAATAAATGCATTCTTTTTTGTCATTTAGTTTGAATACTACTACTGAATTTACTTTATCACCTGATTTATCATCTTCAATATAGGAATAAACACATTCGATGGTGTTTTCGTCTACAAATTGAGCACTACCATAAGTTATCGATTTTAATATTTTTTTTGTTTGTTTATATATTGTTTTTTCAATAAACGTATGATCTAATTTTATCTCATTACCTTCCAAATTTTCTTTATGCATTTTGAATAAATAAGCACTATTTGTCACACTTATGTAATTATTTACATAGTAGTTGCCAATTTCTTTAAAACTTCCTAATGTCGAAATGTATGATATCTTTCTCGGCGCCTTGGTAGAAAAACGAACATTTAAGGCATTTTGAGAGCTTCCAAAATTTAAATTTAGTAATGCAATGATTCCGGTAATAAATTTGCTAAAATTTTTCATAATTGTATATTTTTAATTATTAAAAAGCAACTCCTAAGCTAAAGCCAAATAAAAAAAATGGTCGTACTATATTATAATCCTCTAATTTCCTGTAGTAAGTAAAGTAAGTATTCATTATTGAATCGTATTCATAAGAATATTGGAATTCGGAATATTTATAAAATTTAACACCTATTCCAGAGTAAATATCTGTAAACAAATTTAATTTTGATTTACTATTAAACAGGACTCTTGAGCCATATTTGAAGTTAAAAGAATACACATTAAAATCAATTGTATTGTTTGGTAAGAATATTGCTGGAGCTGGTTCATTGTTTATCAATTTACTTTTAAACCCCCATTTTCTGAAGTCCAATGAAACATATTTATAACTGTCATTATAATAATCTCCTATGATATATTTTATATTAGGATTAATATAAATTAATCCTTTATTAAATTCTCCTCTTGAAAATAATGAGGTAAAACCAATGGTATTTCCTGTGGAATTATCCATATTTATAATGTCTAAAGAAAGAGAAAGCATCAAATCCTTATATAATACAGAACCAATGCCCATGCCAATAATTAACCTATTAGAAATAAGTCTGTCATAAGATATGGACGCAATGCCCCTGAGTAATAACAAATCAGAAAATATGTAGTTTTTCTTCGACATAATATTAACAGGCATTTCTTCATTATTATAGTATTCCTTCGCTTTATTAGATTGTGGAATATATTTATCAAGGTTGTTTTCTTGTGAATTAACAAATCCGGGAGATGTTATAAATATGATGAACAAGAATATAAATCTCATTTTCATAAACCATTCATTTGACTTTTATT